>JAGCFF010000165.1 GCA_017650285.1 Bacteroidales bacterium | reverse complement strand
GAGGGCTGCTACTGCAAGTCCTGAGAGAGTGGTGAAACCGATGGAGAGAGCGTCGTTGGCTCCGTACTTGATGCCGATGGCCAGCACGAGGATGAGGGCTGCCACAATCACGTTGCGAGAAGAAGTGAAGTCCACGTGGTTCTCGACCATGTTGCGTACGCCGACGGCAGAGATCATACCGTAGAGCACGAGGGATACACCGCCGATAGTCGATGCGGGCATCGCGCCGATGAGCGCTGAGAACTTGGGGCAGAACGACAGGATGATGGCGAACAGTGCGGCAAGGCGGATGACTCTCGGGTCGAACACCTTTGTGAGGTTGAGCACGCCCGTGTTCTCACCGTAGGTAGTGTTGGCAGGGGCGCCGAACAGTGAGGCCAGCATAGTTGCGAGACCGTCTCCCATAAGGGTGCGGTGCAGGCCGGGGTCGCCGAGGAAGTTCTTGCCGACGGTAGAAGATATGGCGCAGACGTCACCGATGTGCTCCATCATAGTTGCCAGCGAGATGGGAACTATGGTTATGATGGCAGAAACCAGCAGGCCCCAGTTGGGATTCTGGAATACTGCGAAGGCGGTGTTCTGCATCTTGAAAGGAACGCCGATCCAGGCGGCTTCCTTGACTGCAGAGAAGTCGCAGAGGCCGAAGCAGGCGGCAACGATGTAAGAACCGAGCACGCCGAGCAGGATGGGGAGGATCTTGATCATTCCCTTGCCCCAGATGTTGCATACGATGATGATGGCGATGGCAAGCAGTGCGATCCACCAGTTGGTCTGGCAGTTGTTGATGGCAGAACCTGACAGGGTAAGACCGATGGCTATGATGATGGGGCCGGTGACGATCGGAGGGAAGAAGCGCATAACCTTCTTGGCTCCGAAAGCGGCGATGAGAGCTGCAAGGATGAAGTAGATGAGGCCGGCGCAGAAGACGCCGATGCAGGCATAGGGAAGAGACTGTGCTGCGCTCATTCCCTGTTCGGAACCCATAGCTACGACAGAAGCGTAACCTCCGAGGAATGCGAATGAAGATCCGAGGAATGCGGGAACCTTCATCTTCGTCATAAGATGGAAGATCAATGTGCCGAGACCTGCGAAGAGCAGGGTGGCAGACATTGAAAGACCTGTGAGCACGGGCACCAGGACTGTTGCGCCGAACATGGCGAACATATGCTGGAGACCCAGGGTAAACATCTTGCCGCGACCGAGTGCACGGGCATCATAGATTGCTTGCTGATTCTGTGACATAGTTATTTAGTTTAGGAATATCCTTTATTTAACATCCTTGGCAGCAATGGTGCTCTGGGATATGTTGATGATGAAGTCTCCCATCTTCTCGAGGCCGTTCACCACGTCCATATAGAACGAACCGGTTTCGTAGGGATAGGTTCTGTCTTCAAGGTTGGCGAAGTGCTCTTCGCGCAGGATGTCGCGGTAAGAGTTGATGCGTTCCTCGGCGTGCTCCGCATTGGAGATGTCCTGCAGTTTGACCAGCGGAGTTTCGAGGTTGGTGTGCATCTCTGCGAAGGCTTCGTCCACCAGATCGGCCATACGGTCAATCTTGGTGACCATATCGGGAGTGAAAGGCTTGTTATGGGCCCAGGCGCGGGCTATCGAACGGCCGATGCTCTCGCCGCTGTCGCCAAGAGACTCCATCTCGCCGATGATGCGGTAGAAACTGCGTACGCGCACGATACCTTCGTAACTGGTCTCGCCCTTTGTCACCTGGCCGAGGTATGTGGCTATTTCCTTCTCTACCTGGTCGGTGATCTCTTCATATTTGATGAGCTTCTCGTTCCATTGGTTGAAATCGTTCTCGCTCTTGGCATCGGCGGCGTTCTTTATGAAGCCGACGACCCTGCGGCAGAGGTCACCATAGCGGACCAACTCCATCTTGGCGGAGTTGAGGGCCAGGTCACCGGTCTGCATAATGGCGTTTGCACCGATATATTTGAGGCGGAACGTTTCTTCTTCAGACTCTTTGCTGGGAACCATCCAGGTGACGATCTTCTCGATCACAGGGATGAACCATACGAGAATGAGGGTGTTGATTACGTTGAAGAGGGAGTGAAGGGTGGCGACACTGTAGGGAAGTGAAGCTACGAGAGCTTCGCGGGTTGCTTCGCTTGCAGTGGTGAAGTCAGTGACATAGGGGTTGGGGAAACCGAAAAGGGTGACGATCTTACCGATGAATCCAAGGAAAGGATGGAAGAGGCAGATGACCCAGATCACTCCGAACATATTGAACAGCAGGTGTGCACGTGCCGTGCGCCGGGCGCTGACATTGGCTACTGAAGCTGCTATGTTCGAAGTAATGGTTGTTCCTATATTTTCTCCAAGCACCATTGCGGCAGCCATCGTGAAGGGGATGTAGCCCTGTGCCACAAGCACCATGGTGATGGCCATGGTCGCGGCGGAAGACTGGAGCATAAGTGTCATGCAGGCACCTGCCACCATAAACAGCAGCATGCTTCCGAAGCCCCATCCCGTGAGGTTGCCCAGGAATTGCCGCACCGGCTCGTTGTCCAGAAGGACTGTCGAAGTTTCCCTCAATGTGGACAGACCCAGGAACAGCAAGGCGAAACCCATTATGAATTCACCCATATCCGTGCGTTTCTTGCTCTTCGACACGAAGAGAAGATAGGCGAAGAACATCAGAGGAACGGCTATGGTTCCAAGGCTGAAGCTGCCGCCTCCAAAGCTCAGGGCGAAGATCCACGCCGTGATGGTTGTGCCTATGTTGGCACCCATTATCACGGAGATGGCCGTGGCGAGACTCAGAAGTCCGGCATTGACGAAGCTGACCAGCATCAGCGTGGTGGCAGTCGAACTCTGTACCAATGCAGTGACGCCTATACCGGTGAGAATTCCTTTGAAGGTATTGGAGGTCATCTTGGCCATGAAATGACGCATACGGTCACCGGCCATCTTCTGAAGACCTCCGCTCATCAGGGACATACCGTAGAGGAACATTCCCAATGAGCCGAGAAGTGTCAGAATTTGCAGTACTAGCATCCTGTATTCTTTAGTTTAGGTCTTTGCGAATATAATACTTTTATCAGAAAATGTAACCTGCGTTGAGGTAGAAGCCGAAGCGGTTGAACAGCGACGACCAGTGCACCTGGGCGCTTATCGGGCCGATGAAAGAGTCATAGGACAACTTGATGCCGGCGCCGTGAAGGTCGTAGCGCGTATGGTCGGGGCTGTAGATGTCGAGGTCGGAAGCAGTTATCCCGTAGTTGTACATAGCGTAGGCATAGAACTTGGGCGCAACCATCACCCTGGCGTCTAACCTGGCGACACCGACCCAGCTGTATGCGAGGTTCGCATTGACAAGGCCGACGAAAGGAGCCTGGTTCTCCCAGTATCTTCCCGGGAAGTCTCCTCCGATGGTGTTGCCGATCACCATTCCGTAGAGCTTGTTCTTGTCGTTCAGGATGGTGCGCAGGTAGAACGAAGTCTCGAGAGCGAATCTGTTCCCGAGGGGAATCGCTCCGAGGAAATCATATGTGAAGGTAGCGGGATTGCCGTCATTGCCCGTGATGTACAGGTCGTGGTTGATGATATACTTGCCGGTCAGTGTGGTCTTGATGCCCCTGGTAGGATAATAGGCGTTGTCCAGGACGTCATAGTCCAGCTTGCCCCTGACTTCGAGTATGTGGTTCATCGGCTCCATCAGCACGTCGGTCATCACTTCGTTCGAGCTCTGGTACATCCTGTAGCGGCTGTAGCGCATTCCCAGATGGGCGACGAAGTATTTCGAGTAGGTTTCCTTGATGAACAGTTCGGACTGCATCCGGTAGTAGCCGTCGAAACTCGGGAAATGGTTCGAGCCGGGAATTGTATAGTCCAGTCCCAGCTTCTTGAAGGAGTAGCTGATGCCTACGCTGGGGAAGTAGTATGGCACGTAGAGTAACTGGGCCTCGATCTGGGGATAGTAGCCCAGCCGGCTGTTCAGGTTGAGCCTGAATGCGTTCATCCTGTGGGCGTTCAGACCTACTTCCAGAAGGATGTTGGCGGCTTCGTCGCTGTCATATCTCAGACCCAGTCCAAGTTCGTGGGGCGGCTGCTTTTCGAGATCGAAAATCAGTCTGTAGCGGTCGCCGTCAGGCTCGAAATGGTGGGACATCTTCTCATATACGCCTGTTCCCGTGAATACCGACAGGGCCTTCTCGATGTCGTCTCCGGTGACGCTGGTCTTGCCTTTCAGGCGGGCCTTGTTCAGGAGCCATTTCTGGTCGCGCGCCTTGACGCCGTTGATTTCAATCGATGAAACGTCGAAAGATGTCTTGTACATATTGACAGCCCTCGGTATGTCGTCGCGCGAAGTGTCGGCGTCGAACCTGTCGAGGATCTGCTTGATCTCAAGCAGTTCGGGCATATGCGAAAGGGCTTCGTTGTAGCCCCTTTCGATGAGGGTGTCGATGGCTGCACTGTCGAAGCTCAGGGAGCCGTAGCCCGAGATGTCGGGCACTATCAGCACGTCGCAAAGTTCCGAGTGCTCGACGTGGGCCTCGTTGGTGGATATGTTGAGGAACTGCTGCATTACCTGGGGCAGGGAGCGGGTGTTGTCGGCGTCGAAGTTGCCTTTGTCGCTGACATCCACGCCGATAATGATGTCAGCGCCCATTTCCTTGCAGATGTCTGTCGGGAAGTTGTTGCGGAAGCCTCCGTCAATCAGGATCATGTTGCCCAGCTTGACGGGAGCGAAGACACCGGGGATGGCCATCGAAGCCCTGATGGCGGTGGGCAGATGTCCGTTGTGGAACACTACCTCGTCGTTGGTGATGAGGTCGACTGCCACGCAGGCGAACGGAATGGGAAGGGTGGAGAAATCGATGGAGTCCTGATAGCCGACGCTCAGGCCGTTGAACAGGTTCAGCACGTTCTGGCCGTTGATCACGCCTGCCGGAAGGCTCGTGGTGAAGTCGGCCATGCCGGCGCCGTTGTTGTCTTTCTGGCTGTCAAGGTTGTCGAGCAGGCCGAGGCCGGTGCTGAACGGGATGTCCAGCAGGTAGCGCATGCTGTTCAGCTTCCGCTGGGTCGACAGCTCGCTGCGCCTGACGGTGTTGCTCATATAGATGGACCAGTCCATATTGCGGATGATGGTGTCCATCTCGTCGGCACGGTAGCCCAGCGAATACATACCGCCCATTATGGATCCCATACTGGTGCCGGCGACGTAGTCCACGTGTATGCCGAGGTCTTCCAGCACCTTCAGCACGCCGATATGGGCCGAACCCTTGGCTCCGCCGCCGCTCAGCACGAGGCCTACCTTGGGCCTGGTGGTGGCATTGGCAAGAAGGGAATCAAGCCTTTCCGCAGCATTGCTGCTGATTGTCAGTGAAGTTATAAGTAATAGTACAGCGAATAGTCTTGCGGAAATAGATTTCATTGAACTGAAATTAAATCAACAGGTTATAGATGAAGAACCCCAGGTAGTTGCCCAGCGCGAAGCCGATGATGCCCACGGTGATGCCCGGGACGAGCACTTTCTTGTTGTTCATTGCGCTCACTACGATAGGAACGAAGGGCGGCGAGTTGATCAGGGCCACCGAAGTCGCAATCATCATATCCGGATCGACCTTGAACAGCTTCGACAGGATGACCTGCAGAAGCAGTGACACGAAGATCACGAAGAACAGGAACAGGAATGCATAGAGGCCTTCCCTGATGTTCAGCTTGGTGACGTCGGCCATCGAAGCGATTGCGATGGAGAAGATGTATATGAGGTAAAGACCCAGGTCGTAGCTGAAAGTCAGCTTCTTGACGGGCTTGAGGTTTGCGGCGATGAGGGCGAAGGTGCTGATGCCGAGGATGAAGACGGGCATGAACCAGCCCTTCGGGAAGAGCTTCGTGAGTCCGAATGCCAGACCGCAGCAGATGGCTACGGCAACCAGTATCCTCCATACCTGACCCCAGCCCTTGGCGGTCTTGAGGATGCGGTAGGGGTTCTGGTGGCTCTCTATGATCTGCTCGTTGATCTCTCCCTGCACTTCGGATATCGCAGACTTGCTGTCCTTGGGAGCTATCTTGAGGAACTTGCGGAAGATGCGGATGCCGACACTGAGCAGGAAGATGAAATAGAGGAAGCAGACTATCATATCGTAGCTGTTAAGAAGCACGAAGGTCTCTTCGGACACTCCGAGCATAGCCTGGATAGATGCCATATTGATGGTGCCTCCGGTTTCGCATCCTGTGATCAGCGCTGCGATCTGCGGACCCTGGGGACCGATGTGTCTGCCGAACAGCCAGTATCCGAGGAAGATGGAAGCGATGATAGCTATCAGGCCGGCGATCAGTGAGCGGAAGATGCCTTTAAGGCTCTCGCGGGTTATCGCACAGGCGAAGAGCATCATCGGCAACGCCATCGGTATCAGCGCTGAAGTTATAGTGTCCTTGAGGCCGTAGCTGCCTTCGTTGATCCACGGCAGGTTGCCGATGATCACGCCAAGGATATACAGGATGAGGATGGGCCCTATCTTGCCGAAGAAAGGAACTTTCTTGCAGAGCCAGAGCACGAAAGCCGGCGCCAGGCAGTAG
>JAGCFF010000164.1 GCA_017650285.1 Bacteroidales bacterium | reverse complement strand
GTTCCGCTACGCACAGTATGAATCTCCTGCGCATTTTTCCATACTGTGCATCGAAAATGAGTGGAAAATCTAAAAGCCAAAATTCGCATTCGCGAAGCACCCCCTCTACAGGTGCCTGCAGAAGGGGTAGAGCTCGAATGCGGGGCGAAATCCCCTCGCATTCACAACTGACCCCCTCCAGAGACCCCTCCAGGGCCTCCCGTCCCCGAATGCGAATTTCAGGTTTGCCACAGAATGCCTCGAAGTGCGCATTTAGCCATTCTATGTCCCGAAAATGGCCGAAAACTGGCGAAACATTGCCACAGAATGATCCACGCACCCCGCGCAGTCATTCTGTGTCCACGAAATGAGTTGGTAATCCGCCCGGCGCTCTGCGGGACTGCCGGCGCTCGAAAGCGGGGCTATCTGCGTCGTTCGGAGTCGAGGCTCAGGCCGGGGGTGTGCCAGACGCGCATATCGTCCTGGTCGCCGTAGACCAGGTAGGCTTCGACGTGCTCGGCGGCGAGCTGCGAGGCGATGACCTGCTTCGTGGCCTCAGTGCCGATGACCATGAACCAGGTCGCATATGCATCCGCGGTGGCTCCGTCGCCGGCGACCACCGTAGCGCTCAGCAGCGAATGCTTCACCGGCGCCCCCGTGACGGGATCGACCGTGTGCGAATACTTCTGGCCATCCTCCACATAGAACTTGCGGTAGTTGCCGCTGGTGACGAGGCCGCAGTCGCTGATCGACACGACGTCCTGCTTCAGCGCCCCGGACACGTTGTTGCCGTCTTCCGGCTTGTCGATCCAGATGCGCCAGGGACCGCCCTGCTCGCGCTGCCCCTTGCAGACGATCTCTCCGCCCAGCTCGATGATGTAGTTGCCGCTGCCGTAGCCGTCAAGTATGTGCGCCACGACATCGCAGCTGTACCCTTGCGCAATGGCGTTGAAATTGAGCCTGCAGCGGCTGTCCGCCCTGGTGAGGAAGGTTCCCTGCGGAGTCTCCTCGAAGCCGAAGAGATCCATCCCGATGTACTCCTTCATCCCGGCCGCCAGTTCAGCCTTCTGCTCGGCCGTGGCGGTACTGTCCGCGAAGCCGAAGCCCCAGAGGTCGAACAGCGGTCCCGCCGAAGGGTCGAAGGCCCCGCCGCTCTTCTCCCAGATATCCCTGGAAATGCTGAAGATGTCGATGAATACGCTGTCGAGGGCGACCCGTTCCCCGGCATTCACCCTGGAAAGGATGGAGCCCTTGTTGTAGCCCGAAATGGAATTGTCGATGCGCAGCAGCGCGCTGTCGATGGAGTCCTTGACCTCCTGGCGGTTGATGCGTGAAGAGAGGCTGCATTTGACAGACCAGGTGCCGCCCTGCGCAAACCCCTCGATCGTGACGTAGCGGTCCGTGGTGCAGGCGCACAGCGACAGAAGCAGCAACAGTGTCAAAAACCTCGTTTTCATAGTCTTCGGTGGCACGATTTTGGCGCATCCGCCTGCAAATTTACAATAATTAGTTATATTTGCGTTCTATAGACTTATGGCCACGATGAAGAAGACAAGAGGATTAGCGTGTCTGGTTTCGGTTCTTGCCGCCTGCATTTTCGCAGTGTCCTGCGAGAAAACCACCGACCCGTCATATGAGCATATGGTCGGCTCCACCGATTTCGAGCTGGCAAGCTTCCTTGCCGTTTCACAGCTCATCGACCTCGAAGCCAAAGGCGTCGCCTATCCCGACAAGTTCATCGTCAAGTGGCTCATCCCGGAGGTGTACGAAGACACCCTCACCGGCAGGCTTCTTACCATAAGGACTCCCGAAGAACCCGGATTCCTCAACGTGACGGTGCTGACCAACTCTTCAGGCTATTTCGAGCAGGAGATCAGCAAGACCTCCATAGTGATCGACAGCGTGAAATCCCTCACGGGCCGCGTGTTCAACGCAAGGCGCATCACTGACCCCCGCGACGGCCAGAAATACTATACGACATACGCCGGCAAGCTCGAGTGGTTCGCTGAGAACCTCAAATGGGCCGGAGCAGGCGTCTGCTATGCAGAATGTGACGTTCTCCAACCCGTTATGGGAAGGCTCTACACCTGGAACGAGGCGACCGGCGGCGAGGAAGGTTCCGGACTTGGCGGCGGTCCCCAGGGTGCCTGCCCCGAAGGCTGGAGCGTCCCTACTGCCGAAGACTGGGAGGATCTCGCCAAGGCATTGAACGAGGACGTGGCCGTTCCGTTCCTGTCCAACTGGGCAGGCCTCGGCCAGAAACTCACCGTGGAGGCATATCTCAACGGAATGAAGATGTGGCCGATATCTCCCGACAACAACAAGTCAAACACCGTCTTCTGGAACGCCATTCCGGCCGGTTACAATCTGCGTACAAGCAATATCTACCGCGATTTCATGAGTTACGGAATGTGGTGGAGTTCAGCCCGCAGGAATGCAGACCGCGCCTATTACCGTTACATATATTTCGATGCAGATTATTGCGGCGTCAACTATGCCAGCGTCAATGATGCCGCCTTCTCGGTAAGGTGCGTGAAGCTCATTGGCGATCTCGATCCACTGCCGATTGGGGGAGCACTCGACGCGCAATGAAACCCGTCCCCATATTAAGCGAAGAGCAGCAGCTCAAGATAGTCGAAGCTATCGTCAAGGCCGAGGAATGCACCAGCGGCGAGATCCGTGTGCACGTCGAGCCCAAGTGCAAGACCGATCCCGTGGCCCGTGCGGTGAAGGTTTTCGACCGTCTGGAGATGTACGATACCGCCGCCCGCAACGGCGTCCTCATCTATCTTGCCTATGAGACCAGGGTCTGCGCCATCATAGGCGACGTGGCCATCAACGAGGTGATTCCCGAAGGTTTCTGGAGCGGCATCCTCGCCGATATGCAGTCGGCCTTCGCCGCCGGCAGCTTCACCGAAGGCATCATCGCGGCCGTGGAGGCAGTGGGTGAGGCCCTCTCGGAGCATTTCCCCTGGCAGAGCGACGACGTGAACGAGCAGCCCGACGAGATTTCGGTACTGACCGAGGACGAGGAAGACGAAGAAGACGAGGAGGAGGAATCGGATGAAGAAGCTTAGGACTTTCCTTGCAGCATTCCTGCTTCTGGCCTCTTTCGCCGCGCTGGCAGAGGTCCCTCAGAGGCCCTATCCGCAGCGGCTGGTCAACGACCTTGCGGGAATCTTCACCGACTCAGAGCTGGCCTCTCTCGAGCGCAGGCTCGTCGCTTTCGACGATACTACATCCAACCAGATAGCCGTGGTGACTATGTCGGACCTCGGCGGTGACGACATCGCCCTTCTTGCAGCCGAGCTCGGCGAGCAGTGGGGCGTGGGCCGCGACAAGTCCAACAACGGCATCGTGATCCTCATAAAACCCAAGACCGGCAGCAAGAGCGGCCAGGTGTTCATCTCTGTGGGCTACGGCCTGGAAGGCGCCATACCCGACGCCATCAGCAAGCGCATCGTGGAGAACGAGATGATACCCCATCTGCGCAACGGCAACGACTACTACTCTGCCGTGAATGCGGCCCTGGACGTGCTGATGCCCCTGGCCTGCGGCGAGATTTCCGAGAGAGATTACGACGATGATTTCGACGAATTTGCCCTTGCCGTGCTGATACTGTTCCTGATAGCCGTGGTATTCCTGGTGATCGTGGCGGCCTCGAGCGGAGGCAGCACCAACATCGGCAGCGGCAACAAGGGACACCATCTCGATCTCTGGGACCTCATAGTCCTGAGCCAGCAGATGAATTCGGGCAGGGGATCCTCTACCTGGGGCGGCAGCTCGGGCGGCGGATTCGGCGGAGGTGGATTCGGAGGCGGCTTCGGCGGTTTCGGCGGCGGCCATTTCGGCGGTGCGGGAGCCGGCGGAAGCTGGTAGCGGCGCTACATAAGACTGTTCATCAAAGCATATACGGTGAGACCGGCGATCGACTTGATGCCGGTCTTTGCGTTTATGTTCTTGCGGTGGGTGTTCACCGTGTTCATCGATATGTTCAGCATATCGGCGATCTCCTTGCTCATATAGCCCTTGGCCACGAGCACCAGCACTTCCTTCTCACGCTCCGAGAGGGCTTCTCCTGCGGACTCCGATGCGCTGCCGGCCTTCTTCCTGGAGCGGTCTTTCTCGCTTCTGCCCGCGAACACGGCCTCCTCGAGGACTCTGTGCCTGTCGAGGTCTTCGGCCAGCTGGAAGATGTCGAAGGTGAGCTCTATTATCTCCTCTGACGAGATGTTCTCCGGCAGGTATTTGAAGATGATCTGGACAAGGTCCTGCAGTTTCTCCTCGATGCTGTCGTGGGCTCCGATGAAGGCTTTCTTGCAGCGGCCGATATCCTTGGCGGCGGGGAAGATGTGCTCCTCCTCGAAGGCGAAATGGTCCTCGATCTCCTTGCGGTAGTC
>JAGCFF010000163.1 GCA_017650285.1 Bacteroidales bacterium | reverse complement strand
ACTTCGCCGAAGATGATGCGGGGAACTGCCTCGCCCTGGGCCATACCGTTGTAGCCGGTCCAGATGATGGCAGGGATGTTGGCCAGGTGGCAGAACTCTTCGACCTCTACGCAACCGAGGGTCTGCATATAGACGATGGTGCGGGGGTTGACGGCAGCGACAGCCTTGATGAGCGAGAGCTGGTTGCCGGGGAGGTTGAGAGTCAGACGGTCGGCCTCTTCGGTAGCGGTGTTCTCGTCAGTACCGACAAACAGTACGACTACGTCAGCCTTGCGGGCCATCTCGATGGTAGCCTCGTCGATCGGAGCGTCCTGGGGAGCCTTGTAGACGAGATATACGGTCTGGGGACCGTTGTAGCCAAGCTTGAGGGCGTTTGTCTTCATAGGCATGCTGGCGCCGTAAACGCCGCCCACGCGTGCACCTGAAGACTTGGTGGCCTCGATGCGGCCGATCAGGTTGCCGTCAGGACCGCCGACGCGGATCTCCACGATACCGCCCTCGGTGGGGATATTGAGACCTACGGTGATGTTCTCGATATTGGTGATGTCCACATTGTCGTATGCAGTCCAGGTGCCATCGTCGATGCTGCGCACCTGCTCCTCGGTACCCATACCTGAGCCGACGGTAATGCCCTCTGCCGATGCGGTGTACTTGGTAGCGTCATAGCGGGTCACTGAACCGTCAGTCTTCTCGATCTCGAAATATGCGATGTAGAGCAGGTTGCTCTTGCTCTTGATGTCGCCGCCGGTGGCGAGCATTACATCCACGTCATAACCTTTGTCCTTGAGCCACTTTGAAACACCTGCGTAGGGTGAGATCATAGAGGTCTGCTCGGGACGGCCTGAATACGGGCCGAGCTCTACGTCGTCAGCCTGGGGACCGATGAGCGCAATGCTGCGGATAGAAGAAGCATCGATGGGCAGGGCCTGCCTGTCGTTCTTCAGAAGGACGGGAGTGCGTACTGCCAGTTCAGCTGCGAGGGCCTGGTTGGCTGCAGAGTTCACGCGTGAGGGCTCGAACTTGGTGTAAGGCACCATCTGCTCGGGATCGAACTCGCCGGTACGCATACGTACGGTGAACATATTTATGAGGGCGCGGTCGATCTCTGCCATCGGGAGGATACCCTCCTCGTAGGCGCTGATCGCATACCTCTGATATACGCTTCCGCAGTCTGAGTCCACACCTGCGTGGAGACCTGCTGCAGTAGCCTGCTCGCGGGTATCGACGAAGTAGTGTCCGTCCCAGATGTCCTGGATGGCGGCGCAGTCACCGGTCACATAGCCTTTCATACCCCAGGTGCGGCGGGCCAGTGTGTCGAGATAGAAGACGCTGGCAGATGTCGGCACGTGGTTGACGGCATTGTACGACGACATTATCGAGGGCAGGTTCTCGTCCTCGATGAGGCGTTTGTAAGGATAGGTATAGAACTCGCGCAGGTCGCGGCTGTCCATATTGGAGCTGCTGACGTGGCGGTCGAACTCACTGTTGTTCGCAAAGTAGTGTTTTGCGGTAGGAACGGCCTTGAGATATTTAGGGTCGGTGCCCATCAGTCCGCGTACGAAACCGCGGGCCATCTCTGCGGCAAGGAAAGGATCCTCACCGTAAGACTCTCCCGTACGTCCCCAGCGCGGGTCGCGCACCGGTTCCACGACAGGTGACCAGAAGGTCAGGCCTTTCGTGCCGGTCTGGAATATGGCGCGGGCCTCATCGGCGATTGCCGAAGCCATACGCTCCACGAGTGCGGGATCCCAGGTCGAACCGGTAGCCACACTGTTGGGGAATGAAGAGGGACCTTGGATGCCTACAGACGGGTTGGCGCCGGCAAGCACTCCGTGAAGAGCCTCGCTCCACACATTGTAGCCCTTGACGCCCAGGCGGGGCACGGCAGCCATATTGTTGCCGAGCAGCGCCTGCTTCTCTTCGAGGGTCAGGCGGGACACGAGGTCGGTCGCACGCTCTTCGAAGGTATACGCCGTGTTGAGATAAATGGGAATCTGGCCTTCCTGGGCCAGGGCGGGAATGGCAGCCATCAGCGCCACACCGAACAGAATACACTTGCGAATCAGTTTCATATCAATAATTTGAAGTAGTTTAGTATCGGGTCCTCACCAAAGGTAAGCAATATCTGACATATGATTGGAAAAAAGGTGATTAAAATGTAACTTCGCGACCCGTGAGAGTTGTGGAATTCATATTGTCTTTGGTTCTATCGCTGTTCTCTGTGGATACAGGAGACATAGCGCTGTCTTTTCCCGATGCGGAACAGCACTACAGCCTGACCGAGTCTTCTTCCCAAACTCCTGCAGACTTTGTCTCAAACCAGGAAATCTGCCTGACAGCCGCTCAAGGATACACTTTCTCCGGTGGCGGAAACAGCACTTTTTCGTCAGTGCGCAGTTCTCAGGGCGGACGCCGCACCTCTCAACAGACCAAATCTTCATTCCGCATCATCAAGTGCGGGAAAGTCATCGACAACAATCACACTCATCCCTTCCTGGCACCGTCGTTCATACCGCTGTCAGGAACCTTTATTTCTGAAAGATATCTGTTCTCAATCTGCTGCCTGCGGATTTAGCGGGCAACTGCGCCCAGGCTCTTGTTCAGCCGTATACAGATTATCTAACAATTCAGAATAACATCAATGACATTATTATTGCTGCTTGTCGGCCTGGGACTTATCGTCTTGGGCGCTGACTGGCTTGTTGATGGAGCTTCTTCCATTGCGAGGAAAGCCGGCGTGAGCGAATTTGTCATCGGCCTCACTATCGTAGGCTTTGGCACTTCTTGTCCCGAGCTGGTTGTGAGCCTGACCGGCGCGCTTGCCGGAAACGCCGATATCGCCATTGGCAACGTCGCAGGTTCCAACATTTACAACGTGCTTTTCATCCTCGGGCTCACATCGCTGATACGGCCGGTGTCAATGACTGCAACCAACCGTCGGAGAGATATTCCTCTCACCCTGCTTGTGACAGTTCTTTTCCTGTTGCTCGGAATGAGCGGCAACGGAATCGTCAGATTGGAAGGATTGATCTTCGTGTCGCTGTTCGTCGCATATATAATCTGGTCTTTCAAAGGCGGAAAGACAGAGCAGGCCGATGAAGCCGCTCAGCAGCGCAATCTGCCCGTCTCGGTTGCATTGGTCGCCGCAGGACTTGCCGGATTGATATTCGGTGGAGATCTGTTCGTTAAAAAGGCAACTGAACTTGCCCGTCTGCTCGGAGTAAGCGACAAGTTCATAGCCGTGACTGTCCTGGCCGGCGGAACATCCCTTCCGGAGCTGGCCACGAGCTTTGTCGCCGCGCTCAAGGGGCGTGAACAGCTGGCTCTTGGCAATATCCTTGGCTCCAATGTTTTCAACATCCTCCTCATCATCGGCGCATCGTCCATCATCACTCCGCTGTCCTTCGGTTCCGTCACAGCGATTGATGCTGCCACATTGTGCGTCAGTATGCTTCTTCTGCTGCTCTGGGCCTATACCGGCCGCAGGGAGAACGTAGACCGCTGGGAGGGTGCTTTAATGCTCCTT
>JAGCFF010000162.1 GCA_017650285.1 Bacteroidales bacterium | reverse complement strand
GCCGAGATGATCATAGGCCGTCTCGGACTCTACTCGGTACTCTCAGTATTCCTCCTCTTCAGAAAAGGCGCATAATGGGGGTCGAGCAGTTTTTCAGGCAGCAGATAGAGCGCAATCTCCCATTCGAGCCTACAGGGGATCAGAGCCGTGCGGCGGCTGCCCTTGCGGAGTTCGTCACACTCAGGGATGACTGCGACATCATGGTCCTGGCAGGCTATGCCGGCACGGGCAAGACTTCTCTGGTGGCGGCCTTCGTCAAGACGCTCAAGGCGATGGGCTACAAGTTCGTGCTGCTGGCCCCGACCGGCCGTTCCGCCAAGGTGCTTTCGGGCTTCACGGGCGAGAAGGCCTTCACCATGCACAAGCATATCTACCGCCAGCAGTCACTGGCCGCAGGCGGCAAGTTCACTCTCGACATAAACAAGGCCAGCGATACTTTCTACATAGTGGACGAGGCCTCCCTTATAACCATCGACAACGGCGGCGGCTCCATCTTCGGCTCGGGTGACCTGCTCGAAGACTTCGTGGGCTATGTGCGCTCCGGCCGCGGCAACAACGTGATATTCGTGGGGGACAGGGGACAGCTGCCTCCCATCGGGATGGATGAAAGTCCTGCCCTCGACATCGACTTCCTGCAGAGCTGCTACGGCAACGTCATGGAGACCTCCCTGTCTCAGGTGGTGCGCCAGACCAGCGAGTCGGGCATACTGCACAATGCGACCCTGGTCCGCCGCAGGATAGAGCAGGGGATGGGCGGGGCAGTGCCTATGGAACTGGCCGGATTCGACGACATCGAAAGCATCGGCGGCGGCGACCTCATCGAGAAGCTGTCGGACACCATCGACCGCTACGGCCTGGACGAGGTGGTGGTGCTCTGCCGCTCCAACAAGAGGGCGAACCGCTACAACGCCGGAATCCGCTCGGCCGTGCTCTACCGCGAGGAGCAGCTCAACCGCGGCGACAAGCTGATGGTGGTCAAGAACTGCTACCAGTTCCTGGAGGATGTCGGGGACCCGACGTTCTTCATAGCCAACGGGGACGTGGCGCAGCTGATGAGGATTTCGAAGCACGAGGAGCGCTATGGCCTGCACTTCGCCGAGGCCGTGCTCTGCTTCTCGGACTACAACGACCTGGAGATCACTGCCAAGATCATCCTGGACACCCTGTCCAGCGAGAGCGCTGCCCTGACCGCGGAGCAGCAGAACGAACTCTTCGAGGGCGTGCTTGCCGACTACTCGGACCTCAAGACCAAGAAGAAGCGATTCGAGGCCGTTCGCGAGGACCCCTACTTCAACGCCCTGCAGATAAAGTACGCATCTGCCGTGACCTGCCACAAGTCGCAGGGCGGACAGTGGAAATGCGTGTTCATCGACAACCCTTTCTGGAGGGACGACGTCGAGCTCGAAGACCTCAAATGGCTCTATACCGCAATAACGAGGGCTACCGAAAAGGTATACCTCGTCAACTTCAAGAATAATTTCATCAAGCAATGAGAAAGACCATAACCGCACTCCTGACCCTTGCCGTCCTGACGGCGGCGCTGCAGGCACAGGCCCAGCAGAAGATACGCCTCACCGACGAGCAGATTACCACCCGCATCCCGGCGGGCATCCTCAACACCAGGCCGGTGACGGCCCAGGTCATCACAGGCATCGCTCCTGCCGCGGAAATGCCCCAGCTCGTGGAAGGCTGGGTGAACCCGACCTATTCGCCGGACCGCTCCAAGATAGCCTATACCCTGAACAACGACCTGTATTCCATCGACGTGTACTCGCGCGAGATCGTGCGCCACACCTTCGACGGCTCGGACGTCATACTCAACGGCTATGCTTCCTGGGTGTATTACGAGGAGATCTTCGGCCGCGCTTCGAGATACAAGGCTTTCTGGTGGTCGCCCGACAGCCAGGTGCTGGCTTACTATCGTTTCGACAACTCCAGGGTGCCGATGTTCCCCATCTACAACTCTACCGGCCAGCACGGCAGTCTCAACGAGACCCGCTATCCCAAGGCCGGCGACCCTAACCCCGAGGTGAAGATCGGCTTCGTGAGCGTGCGCGGAGGGGAGACCGTATGGGCGGACTTCGACAGCAGTCTCGACCAGTACTTTGGCATCCCGTTCTGGAACGGCGACGGCACCCGCTTTATGATTTCGTGGATGGACCGCAGCCAGGACAATCTGATACTTTATGCGGTGGACCCGACCTACGGCAACAAATACAAGATCTACGAGGAGCACCAGGGAACCTGGATCGACTGGATGGACCAGATGCTGTTCACCGATAACGGAATGTACATAATCCGCGATATGTATATGTGGCAGCAGATCTATTTCCTGAGCTTCGACGGAAAGACTTTCCGCCAGATCACCGACGGCGGCCCCAACTGGGGCGTGCGCCTGCTGAAGGTCACCAAGGACTATCTCTACTATACCGCTAAAAGGGAGTCTACCGTGCGCAACGACATCTACCGCGTGACCCTGAGGGACAACACGCTGGAGAAGATCAGCAGCGGTCCCTACAACTTCGCCTCGGTGCGTGTCGAGGAGGAGCGCGACGGCACTAAGATATACGCCAGTATGTCCAACCTTTCCACTCCGACCCAGGAAGTGGTGTTTGAAATACCTCGCAACGGCAATCTCCGCAGGATGAAGATGGAGGTGCTCTTCGATTCGAAGGGTCCGGATTTCGACCGCTATGACATCGCTGTTCCGGAGCTCGTGTACATCACTACCCGCGACGGCGTCAGGCTTCCCGCTACGGTGATTTGGCCGATAGGGATGGACCGTTCGGGCGCCGTTAAGTATCCGGTGAAGGTCAATATCTACGGCGGTCCCGACAGCCCCCAGGTGCTCGACAGCTGGAAGGGCGTGAGCTTCAGCAACCAGTGGTGGGCCAACCACGGCGTGATCCAGATCGTGCTCGACACCCGTTCTTCGGGCCATCTCGGCAAGGCTGGCATGAACCAGGTCTACCGCAAGCTGAGCGTGCTCGAGCTGCAGGATTTCATCGACGGCATCAGCTGGTTCCGCCAGTATCCCTATGTCAACGAGAAGAAGGTGGGCATCGAGGGCTT
>JAGCFF010000028.1 GCA_017650285.1 Bacteroidales bacterium | reverse complement strand
TCTGATTTCCAGGACGGGAAAGCCGCAACCGCTGCCTCCAACCGCCAGGACGGGAAAGCCGCGACAGCTGCCTCCAACCCCCAGGACGGGAAAGCCGCGGCCGCAGCCACCAACCGCCTGGACGTCAAGGCGCTGGACTGCGACTTCTACGCTTTCTCGGGGCACAAGATTTATGCTCCGACCGGCATCGGAATCCTCTACGGGAAACGCGAACTCCTCGAGAAGATGCCCCCGTATATGGGCGGAGGCGATATGGTGGACCGCGTTTCGTTCGAAAAGACGACCTACGGCCCGCTGCCGCTGAAGTTCGAGGCCGGCACGCAGAACATAGCCGCTGCAGCCTGCCTGGCACCGGCGCTTAAACTGGCACGGGAAGTGCAGGAAGACGCCGCGCTGCAGGCCGCAACCGAAGCCACAGACCGCCTGATGGCAGAACAGCTCGCCACAATCGAGGGTCTGCACTGCCCCAGCCTTGCCAATCCGCTGCGCAAGGGCATATTCAGCTTCTGCATCGACGGAGTGCATCCGGCCGACGCAGCACAGATAATGGACAAGATGGGAGTGGCCGTGCGCACAGGCTTTATGTGTGCCGAGCCGCTGATAAGGAAATATTCGGAGCACGGCATGATGAGGGCGTCCCTGATGCCTTACAACACGCCAGAGGAGGTGGAAATCTTCATCGCAGCACTGAAACGCGCGATAAAGATGCTGAGATAAGCGTTTTTAAATGTTTAAAAATGACTATTGAAGAGATAACAGAACAGATCGTTGAGGAATTCTCGGTGTTCGACGAGTGGCTCGACAAGTATGAGTACCTGATCGAGACCGGCCGTCAGCTGCCCGCTATCGACGAGGAGGCCAAGACCGCAGACAACCTTATAGAAGGCTGTCAGTCAAGGGTTTGGCTGGACTGCAAGGAGAGAGATGGGAGGCTTTGGTTCAGCGCGGACAGCGACGCCGTCATCACCAAGGGCATCATTTCCCTGCTCATCAGGGTGTTCGACGGGCAGAAGCCGGAAGACATCGTGGCCGCCGACCTTTCCTTCATCGACCGCATCGGGCTCCGCGACAACCTCTCGCCCACCCGCGCCAACGGTCTGCACTCAATGATAACCAAGATAAAGGCCTATGCACTTGCCTTTTTGCAGAAAGAAGAAGATGAACAAAAATAAAACAGTCCTCGAAGCCAATATAGTGATGGCGCTCCGTCAGGTCTATGACCCTGAGATTCCCGTCAACGTCTATGATCTGGGCCTGATTTACGAAATAAAGGTCGATGACGACAACAAGGTCGACATCACGATGACGCTTACGGCGCCGAACTGCCCCATCGCCGACGTGGTGGTGGAGAGCGTGGCTTCTGCCGTGCGCGACGTGCCGGGTGTGACCGACGTGGCCATCGAGCTCGTGTTCGAACCCGAGTGGGACAAGGATATGATGAGCGACGAGGCGAAGCTGGAGCTTGGACTGCTATAATTTTTAGTTATTTGAAATATTTATAAACGTTTAGCACTGTGATTTACCTGCTGCTGGGAACGGATATGGGAGACCGCGAGGCCAATCTGAGCCGCGCAAGGGAGCTTCTGGGACAGAGGCTCGGAGCGCAGCTGCGATGCTCTGAGGTGATCGAGACTGCGGCCATCGGATTCGACGGGCCGGCATTCCTGAACCAGACGGTGGCGTTCGACGGGGATTTCGAGCCGTACGAGCTGCTGCGCTGCTGCCAGGCCATCGAGGTCGAGATGGGCCGCGCGCCCCACAAGGCCAGATTCGACGAGAACGGCCAGCGCATCTACGAGCCGCGCATCATCGACATCGACATCCTGCACCTCAACGGCGTGGTGATGGACGAGCCGGAGCTCACAATCCCCCACAGGCAGGTGTTCCAGCGGCCCTTTGTCCTCGGACTGATGCAGCAGGCCGCCGCTAAAAGATAGTCCAGGCCGCTGAATTGAAAAACTGAACAGAATCCAGAACGCCTGAAGAAAAAGAGAACAAGGATTCCGGATACGGAAACAAAAACGGCACCTTAGTGCTGAAGAAAAAGAGGAAGAAACCGGTTTATAAATGCCGGATGAAAAACAACGACTACCGCCTGCTGGCGCAACGATGAAATAAACAATTATAAACAAATATGACACAAGAAGAAGTTTTCAAAAACCTGACAGCCCACTGCAAAGAATACGGTTTCGTGTTCCAGAGCAGCGAGATTTATGATGGTCTGAGCGCCGTGTACGACTACGGCCAGAACGGAGTAGAACTCAAGAACAACATCAAGAGATACTGGTGGGAAGCTATGACCCGCCTGCACGAGAACATCGTCGGTATCGACAGCGCCATCTTCATGCACCCCCGCATCTGGGAAGCCAGCGGCCACGTGGCAGCATTCAACGACCCCCTGATCGACAACCGCGACAGCAAGAAACGCTACCGCGCCGACGTCCTCATCGAGGAATATCTCGCCAAACTGGAAGACAAGATCAAGAAGGAAGTGGAGAAAGGCCGCAAGAAATTCGGCGACAGCTTCGACGAAGCCCAGTTCCTCGCCACCAACCCCAATGTGCTCCGCACCCAGGCCAAATGGGACGAAGTGCACAACCGTATGGTCAAGGCCCTCAACGACAACGACTTGAACGAGATGAGGCAGATCATCCTCGACAGCGACATCGTCTGCCCGATCAGCGGCACCAAGAACTGGACCGAAGTGCGCAAGTTCAACCTTATGTTCTCCACCCAGCTGGGCAACATCAGCGGCGAGGACGGCACCATCTACCTGCGTCCCGAGACCGCACAGGGCATTTTTGTAAACTACCTCAACGTGCAGAAGACCGGCCGTATGAAGATTCCGTTCGGTATTGCACAGATCGGAAAGGCCTTCCGCAACGAGATCGTGGCCCGTCAGTTCATTTTCCGTATGAGGGAATTCGAGCAGATGGAGATGCAGTTCTTCATCCAGCCCGGCACCGAACTCGACTGGTTCGCAAAATGGAAAGAGACACGTCTGAAATGGCATAAGGCAATGGGTCTGGGCGACGAGAAATACCGCTTCCACGACCACGACAAGCTGGCTCACTACGCCAACGCAGCCACCGACATCGAGTTTGAATTCCCCTTCGGCTTCAAGGAGCTCGAGGGAATCCACTCACGCACCGACTTCGACCTTGGCAACCACCAGAAATTCAGCGGCCGCAAGATCCAGTACTTCGACCCTGAGAAGAACGAGAACTACACTCCCTACGTCATCGAGACTTCGATCGGTCTGGACCGCTGCTTCCTGGCAGTGCTCTCAAGCTCTTACCACGAGGAGAAGCTGGACAACGGCGAGGAGCGCGTAGTGCTGAGCATTCCTGCCGCCCTGGCACCCGTGAAGGCCGCTGT
>JAGCFF010000027.1 GCA_017650285.1 Bacteroidales bacterium | reverse complement strand
GGCCTTGCGGACCGTGACGCTCAATATCTCGAATATCATCGGCTCGTCTTCGAACTTCACCTCTGTCTTGGCAGGGTGGATATTCACGTCGATGGCCGACGGGTCAACTTCGAAAAAGATGAAATAGGAAGGTGAACTGCCTTCCTTGAGCAGGTTTTCGTAGGGCTTGCATACTGCCTTGTGGAGATAGGGACTGCGAAAATAGCGGCCGTTCACGAAGAAATACTGGTTGCCCTGCACCTTGCGGGCTTCAGCAGGCGCTCCGACGAAGCCTCTGATCTTCACCATCGACGTCTCCACCTCGATGTCCACCAGTTCCTTGGTGAGACTCGCGCCGCCGAAATCGACTATGCGCTGCTTCTCGTTGAGGGCCGGACGCAGATTGTAGAGAGTCTTGCCGTTGTGTATGAAGGTGAAGGCGATCGAAGGATTCACGATGACCACCCTGGCGAACTCCTGCACCAGATGCCTGAGCTCGGCCGCATCGGACTTCAGGAACTTGCGGCGGGCGGGCGTGTTGTAGAACAGGTCGCGGATCTCTATGCTGCACCCTTTGGGCGTCGACGCCGGCTCTGCTGAAGTGATCTTCGATTCGGAACAATGCACCTCGATACCGACCTCGTCTTCTTCCCTGCGGGTGCGCAGAGTCACCCTCGAGACGGCCGCTATGGATGCAAGGGCCTCGCCCCTGAAGCCATAAGTCACTATGCTCTCCAGGTCTTCTGCCGTTGAAATCTTGGACGTGGCGTGACGCTCGAAACACAGCTTCGCATCTTCCGGGCTCATCCCAGAGCCGTTGTCGATCACGCGGATGCAGGTGCGGCCCGCATCTTCCACCACCACGGAAATGTCGTCAGCTGCTGCGTCGATGCTGTTCTCCAGCAATTCCTTGAGCGCTGATGCCGGACGGTTGACTACCTCTCCCGCTGCTATCAAATTGGCTATGTTGCCCGGCAGTACGTTGATCATTTCCTACTGCAGAAGAAGGTTGACTCCGATGGTGAAGTAATAAACGGCCACGACAGCCAGCAGAAGCGACACGATGATGATGATAGTCCTCAGCTTCGTATTGGTGGTCTTGCGGCGGTTGCTGTCTATGCCGTTGCGGTAGGCGTCGCGGATAAGGATACCGGGGACATATCCGTCCCTGAGATGGTTCTTAGGCTCGTTATCCTTGGCCTGAGCATCATCGGAACCTTTACCCTCCCAGGGTGTGTTGGGATTGTATTCCTTGCCGTACTTGGCATAGCGTTCTTTCATCTTCTCTTCCTTCTCGTTCCAGTAACGGGGTTCATAGTGGAAGACTCTGTGCTTGGGGGTTGGTAAAAAACTGATGCCCATAATATCTTGTTTTATTCGTTTTCTATCTCAATTGTCCTGCTGTCGTCGCCGGTGGCGGTAATTCTCACCACCAACGTATCGTCCGGGAGCAGAGGCTCCACTTTCTCAGGCCATTCGATCAGGCAGAGGCTGCCCGAGTAGAGGTACTCCTCGAATCCGATGTCCACCGCTTCCTTGAGGGAATCTATGCGGTAGAAATCGAAATGGAAGATGCTGTCCCCATCGTCGGTGCGGTATTCGTTGACTATCGTGAATGTCGGGCTGCAGACATCGTCCTCAACCCCGAAATACCTGCACAGCGCACTGATGAAAGTGGTCTTGCCAGCTCCCATATTGCCATAGAAAGCCACAACCCTGCTGTCCCCCAGCACTCCGGCAAACTGCTCGGCGGCAGCACCGATGTTTTCAAGACTGTCTATGGCTATCGTTGTCATTTCCCTTTGTTAAAGTCCTCCAGAGCCTTGTAGAAGGCATCGATATTGGCAGGTGACACGCCGGGAGGCGTATCGCAGCCGGACGACAGCACAAAGTTAGGATATTTTGCCGTTGCCTGAAGAAGTTCGCTGGTGACTTTGTACATTTCCTCGGCACTTGCCTGCTTGAAAACAGAAACAGGGTCGACATTGCCGAACGCCAGCACATCGGCAGGACAGCCCTCGAGGGCCTCGACCATCTTGATCTTGTTGCCGAAATGGTAGCCCCAGGCGCCTGTGGACACCATAGCTTCGGTGCAGTGGCCGGTGTTGCCGCAGTTGTGGAGCACCACGGCGAAATTCTCGTCCTGCACTGCATCCACGATCTTCTTCACATACGGAGCGCACCACATCAGGTTGTCCTCGTTCGACAGCAGTCCGGAAGCCGGCTCTGCCATCAGGACTGCCGGGCAGCCTGTTTCTTTGATTGCCTTCACATATTTGAGAAGGAATTCGGTGCATTTCTCGAGCAGCATCTGCATAGCATCAGGCTCGATGTAGATTCCCATCATTATCTCGGTCATTCCATAGAGACGGCCCGCCAGTGAGAACGGGCCGATGCAGCCTGCCAGAACAGGTTTGGGAAGGGTAGCTGCCAGTCTGTCGGCCTTCAGGTATTCGGGAATCCTGCCTGCTTCCAATGTGGGCACTTCGAGAGCCTCTATTGCAGCGGCATCTTCCACCAGACGGCCTTCTATCGAAGGTATTGCTTCATAACTGAAAGATACGCTGGCTCCGAAAGCCTGGGCCTCGACACTGAGGTCCATAATGGTGGTAAGGGCTGCAGACTGAGGATATTTTTCGCACAATGCCTTTACAGCTTCATAGTGTACCTGGCCTGAACATACGGCCTCCTTTACATTGTAGCCGAGCATTTCGATGCCCGGGTGGGTCATTACGGGAACGGCAGCCCTTCTGGGGCTTGCGATAATTTCCTTCTTCCAGTCGTTTACGTTCATTTCTTTATTCTTTTCAAACGGTTTTTATAACAATCCTTACGGCCGCAGATGGCGCAGCCGTATTCTCTTTTTTCTACTTCGGCCCCTACCGATATGATTCCGCTCACGGACTTGATCGGATACATAAGGCAGGAGTCGTTCAGCGTCACGCCGCAGGTCTCTCCTCCGAAGCGTGAGAAAATCTCACGCTGGTCCGAGAGCACCCAGCCGCAGTAGCCGGGACTGTAGGAGTTGCTGACGCCCGTCCCGGAGTAATCGGCCTCGATGGCCTTCATACATTCCCGCACGGTCGCTTCGGCGATCTCGCTCCCAATCAGGTCGGCGGCATATACCTTGACGATGTCTCCCTCGTCGGAAATCCTGTCGATCTCCTCCTGGAACTCCATCCCGGCAGTGGCGATGAACAGCAGATACTTCTCGGCACCCGAGAGGCCTTTCATAATAATCCCCTTGGGGGAAAGGCCCTCGACGGTAGATTCTATGTAATGGAACCTGGGATGGCAAACCGGCCGGAACCGCTCGAGCAGACCTTCGACTATGGACTTCATATCCTCCGGAGGAGAGTCCGGGTCGGGGTAGCCCATCGAACGGTAAATTTCGCTGATATCCAGCGTAAGGTCCGACATTGTCATCCTGCGGGAGTCCATAGGTCAGATAAGCGACTTGGCAAGTGCAACTGCTTCGTTGGCGTTCGCGCTGTAACCGTCAGCGCCTATCTCCTTGGCGAAAGCCTCGCTGATGGGTGCTCCTCCGACCATTATCTTCACGCTGTCGCGCAGGCCGGCGGCCGTCAGGGCATCTATGACCACTTTCATATTGCCCATAGTGGTAGTAAGCAGGGCCGACAGCGCCAGGATATCAGGGTGATGCTGGTTGACTGCATCCACGATTTTCTGGTCTGACTGGTCGACTCCGAGATTTATAACCTCGAAGCCGCAGCCCTCGAGCATCGAAGCCACGAGATTCTTGCCGATGTCGTGCAAGTCACCCTTGACTGTCGCGATAAGTACCTTGCCCATTGATGTAACGCCGGAGCCTTGCATCATAGGTTTAAGCACATCCAGAGCCCCTTTCATTGCGCGGGCTGCCATAAGCAGGTTGGGAACGTAAGCTTGTCCGGCTTCGAACTTGGCTCCGATATCCTCCATCGCCTTGATCATATAGTTGTTGACCAGGTCGCCCGGCTCAGCTCCAGATGCAACGGCCTCTTTGGTAGCGGCAATAGCATTATTCATATTGCCGGTCAGGATTGCATCGTGTAATTGTGGAAATTCTGCCATTTTAAATGATATTATTGTTGTTGCTGAACCCCTAATTTACAAAAAATATCGAGAAAAAGAGTACCTTTGAAGAGAACACACTGTTTCAAACCGTCTAACCAAAACCTTTCTACAATAATGAATGCCGAACAAATAAAGCTTATTGAAGAGACCTTGGACCACAAGAATTCCAAGATTCCCGTTGCACTCATCGCCGACAGCCCCTGGATTCCCGGATACTGCGGCCATACCTTCATCGACTACTATGCCGACACCAAGCTTTTCGTCGAAGACAACCAGAAGATTCTCAAGGATTTCCCGAAAGCCATCTTCATCCCCGGATGGTGGGTTGAATACGGTATGACTGCCGAGCCTTCAGGCTTCGGATGCTCACTTTGCTTCTATGAAGACAACCTTCCCCACCTGCGTCCCCTCACCGAGGACCTCGACAAGGCCCGCGAAGTGTTCGGCAACCTCCACACTCCCGACCCGCGCGTAGACGGCGTGATGCCCCTGCTCCTCAAACAGCAGAAGATATACCAGCCCATTATGGAGGCTCAGGGCGAAGAGGTCTATATGGTGTGCGCCCGCGGTCCCTTCACCGTAGCTTCACATATGTTCACCGTGACCCAGCTGCTGATGCTTATGATGATGGACCCCGACACTGCCGCCGTCCTTCTCGAGAAGAGCACCCAGATGGTCATCGACTGGCTGAACGCCCAGCTCGAGAACGTCAAGACTGCAAAGGCCATTATGGTTCTCGACGACGTGTGCGGATACTTCAGCCCCGACGATTTCCAGACTCTCTGCCAGCCTTATATGCAGAGGGTGTTCGACGCATTCCCGGGCTACCGCCACTTCTTCCACAATGACTTCACCTCGAATTCCTGCTACTCGCACCTCGAGGAGATGGGTGTCGACGCTTTTAACTTCACCCATATGGAAGACATCGCAGCAAGCCGCAAGCTCGCCGGCAAGAAAGTCGTACTGATGGGTAACGTTCCTCCGATGCTGCTTGTCAACGACACTCCCGAGAACGTATACAAAGCCACCAAAGAAATAGTAGAAAAATACATCGCCGAAAACGGAAGCCACCACGGCCTGCTGCTCAGCACCGGCGGCGGACTGCCGATGGGAGCCAAAAAGGAGAACATCGACGCCCTGATAGCTGCCGTTGACGACATCAACAAAACCCTGTAAGAATGAAAAGACTGTTCACATTGCTCATTGCCGCTGTATTTTGCAGTAGCATTGTAGCCACAGCCCAGGATATGAGCGAAGTGATCAAGGCCGGGAAGAAAGCCCCCGCCTTCAAGCTCCCGACTCCTGAGGGGAAGATGGTGTCCCTTTCCGATTTCAAGGGCAAATACGTAGTCATCGATTTCTGGGCATCCTGGTGCCCCGACTGCCGCAAGGAGAACCCCGACCTGGTGAAGGTCCACAGGCAATACGCCCCCAAAGGCGTGGCCTTCATAGGAGTGTCGTTCGACACCGAGCGCGATGCCTGGCTCAAGGGCATAGAGAGCGACTCTCTCAACTGGACCCAGGTGAGCTCTCTCGTCAAATGGAAGGAGACCAAGATCTCCAAGGACTATGGCGTCAACTGGATCCCGACCTTCTATCTCATAAACAAGAAAGGACGCGTCATCGGAGCCTATATCACCGCTGAAGCCCTTTCGAACGCCCTGTCGAAACTGTCTCTCTAGACAGGCCTTCCGCAGACGGCAAAAAGAAAAGACCGCAGTCCTTCGGGATCTGCGGTCTTCTCTTTTAAAGATCCAGCCTGTTAGAAGATGCTGAATGCCACTACGAGTCCGGCGACTACGATGGATACCATAGACATCAGTTTGATGAGGATATCCAGTGAAGGACCGGTGGTGTCCTTGAACGGATCGCCGACGGTATCTCCCACTACGGAAGCCTTGTGGGCATCAGAACCCTTGCCGCCATAGTTGCCTTCTTCGATATACTTCTTGGCATTGTCCCAGGCGCCGCCGGCATTGGCCATGAATACGGCAAGCACGATGGCGGTACTAAGACCTCCGACAAGCAGACCGACTACGCCGGCCACACCGAAGATGATACCGATCACGATGGGGATAATGATAGCGAGCAGAGCAGGCATAGTCATTTCCTTCTGGGCGCCCTTGGTAGAAATCTGTACGCAGCGCTGATAGTCGGGAACTGCCTCTCCGGTGAGGATACCTTTGATCTCGCGGAACTGGCGGCGAACTTCGGTAACCATATTCTCAGCGGCACGGCCCACAGCGTTGATGGTCATTCCACTGAAGAAGAATGCCACCATCGAACCGAGGAAGATACATACGAGCACGATGGGGTTCATCAGGCTGATGTCGTAATACTTGACGATATCGATGATGGAAGCGTCGCTGACTGCTACCGATGTGCCGTCTGCGAACTGGAGTACATTCTGTCCGATGTGACTGAATGCTATCTTGATCTCCTCAAGGTAAGAAGCCACGAGAGCAAGGGCAGTCATCGAAGCCGAGCCGATGGCGAAACCTTTACCTGTAGCGGCGGTGGTGTTTCCAAGGGCGTCGAGGCTGTCGGTGCGGTGCCTTACCTCATCGGGAAGACCGGCCATTTCGGCGATACCGCCGGCATTGTCAGCCACGGGACCGTAGGCATCGGTTGCGAGGGTGATGCCGAGAGTAGAAAGCATACCTACTGACGCGATGGCGATGCCGTAAAGGCCGTGCTGTACGTTAGTTGCGGTGAGGAGGTTGTGGATATCGAAATTGATGGCGCACAGATAGGCCAGGATTATCGAGATACCGATCACGGCAACGGGAATTGCAGTCGAGATCATTCCGGTTCCGATACCGTTGATGATGACGGTTGCGGATCCGCCGGTGTCAGCACTCTTGGCTATAGCCCTTGTAGGCTTGTACGAGTGTGAAGTGAAGTACTCTGTAACCTTTCCGATGATCACACCTGCCAGCAGACCGATGATGACGGCGATGGCAAGGAGATGCCAGTTGGGAATCTTGAGGAGATAGAGGATCACGAACGAGCAGACGGCGATAAGGATGGCGCTGAAGTTTACTCCGCGGCTGATAGAGCCCAGCAGGTCCTTCATCGAGGCGTTCTCCTTGGTCTTCACCATAAAGATGCCGATGATTGACAGGAACACGCCGATGGCAGCGATGAGCATAGGAGCCATAACGGCTTTCACCTGCATTGCCTCACCCTGGGGAGCGAAGGCTGCCGCGCCGAGCGATACTGCTGCAAGGACAGATCCTACGTAACTTTCGTAAAGGTCAGCACCAAGACCGGCCACGTCACCTACGTTGTCACCTACGTTGTCGGCGATGGTTGCAGGGTTGCGGGGGTCATCCTCGGGGATTCCTGCCTCAACCTTTCCGACCAGGTCGGCGCCGACGTCGGCGGCTTTGGTGTAGATACCGCCACCCACACGGGCGAACAGAGCCTGTGTGGAAGCACCCATACCGAAAGTAAGCATCGTGGTGGTGATGACGATGAGCTTCTGGGTACCGTCTACATCGACGAAACGGTTAAGGATAAGATACCAGATCGCGATGTCGAGCATACCGAGGCCGACTACGGTAAGACCCATCACGGCACCGCTCCTGAAAGCGACTGTAAGGGCTTTGTTGAGGGACTTGGTAGCAGCGTGTGCAGTACGTGATGAAGCATAGGTAGCCGACTTCATTCCGAAGAAACCGGCAAGACCGGAGAAGATACCTCCGGTGAGGAAAGCGAAGGGAACCCAGTTGTTCTGAACGTGGAGCCCGTACGCAAGGAAAGCGAAGAAGACTGCAAGGCAGATAAACACGATGATTACGACCTTGTACTGCTGACGCAGATAGGCCATAGCACCTTGTCTGATATACATTGCAACTTGTTTGATGCGGTCGGTGCCTTCATCTTCACTCTTCATTCTCCTGTAGAAGAAGAATGCGAAACAGAGCGCAATTATAGATGCTGCCGGCACAAACCAGAAGATAGCGGGAACGTGTTGCATATAATTTAATAGGGTGATTAAAAAAATGAACAAATTTTCGTTGCAATTTACCAACAATTTTTTTGAATTCCTATAGTTGTGACCCGAAAACTTTGATTTTGACGACAAAAAACACAAAAAGACCGGCTTTCACCGGTCTTTTTGTACAAATACAGCGTATATCCTACTCTGCTGTCGGAGGCTCGGGGATGGCAAGGACTTTCTCAAGCGCCTTGTGCGGGGTCAGGTCCCTGTTGAAAAGCAGCGGATAGTTCGTCCTGCCGGCTATGGGAGATCCGTTCTTCCAGGATGCACCGTCGTGGAGTCCCCAGAAAGTCACGCGGTCAATCTGGTCGCGGTGGTTGTAGAATATCCTGAAGAGCTCCTCATACCTTGCGGCCAGCTGGTCCTCCACCTCTTCGGGAAGGCCTTCCTTGTAGGGATCCAGGAACTCTTCAAACTCCTCGAGCTGATACTGGGGGTCCTGGAGCGAGCGGCCGATGACCTGGCCTTCCTTCGATATCGGAAGCACATCCACGTCAAGCTCGGTGATCATCACCTTTACGCCCAGTTCGGAAAGCTGGTCGATGGCGTTCTCAATGTATTCGGTCTTGGGATAGTTGAGTCCCCAGTGGGCCTGGATGCCGACACCGTCCACCTTGAGGCCGTCTGCCTGCAGCCTGCGGATGAGATTCACCACGCCGGCAAGCTTGGACGGACGCCATACGTTGAACTCGTTGTAGTAGAACTCGGTGCCCTCGGGGGCATATTCATTGGCGAACTGGAAGGCCAGCTTGGCGACCTCATAGCCGTCACCGCCGAAAGCCTTCACCCATCCGAGGTCGCGGAAACCTCCGTCTTCTGCCACTATCTCATTCACCACGTCCCAGGCGTCGACTTTCCCGGCGAAGTGTGTAACCACGGTCTCGATGTAGCTCCTCAGGGTCTCCACCAGCTCCTCGCGGCTCTTGGGAGTGCCGTCGGGCCTTGTCCAGAAGAATTCCGGAGTCTGGTTGTGCCAGCAGAGTGTATGGCCGAGCACGAACATTCCGTGTTCCTTGCCGAATGCGACATAAGAGTCTGCAGGGCCGAAATTCCACACGTCCGGACCGGGATGCAGCGACTCGGGTTTCATCGCATTGTCGGGAGAAAGGGCGTTGAAATGCTTCAGCAGGAGCTCGGTTGCCTCCGGGTTGCGGCCGTTGACCATAAAGGGATTGATTGCACAGCCCATCTTGAAACTGTCGGCGTATGCCTCCTTCAGCGAAGTGGCTTTATTGCCGGGCTGGGTGCAGGAAACAGCGGCGATGCATACGAATGCAAGAAGAAAAATGGATTTTGCCTTCATATCGAATTGATTTTGGGCAAAGATAGTCAGAATTCCCGCTACTTGACAAATTATTCTAGACTTCGTGACGGTCCAGATTGCGGTACTGGATAGCCTCCGAGATGGACTGCAGGGATATATCTTCTTCTCCCGCGAGATCGGCGACAGTCCTGGCCAGCTTGAGTACCCTGCTGTACGCCCTTGCGGACAGGCCGAGCTTGTCGATCAGCTTGCACAGAAACTCTTTCTCGCTGCTGCCGACAGCGCAGTATCTGGTTATCATCTCCGCATTCATCCGGGCGTTGGTGAACACTCCGCTCTCCGCCCGGAACCTTTCCGACTGGATCTTCCTCGCCTTTTCCACCCTCCTTGCGATAGCCTCGCTCGGCTCCGCACCGTCATTTGCAGTCAGGTCCTCCGCAGGCACCCTCTCGACGTAGATGTGCATGTCGATCCTGTCCATCAGCGGGCCTGAAATGCGGGCCATATAGTTGTTGACCATCGTGGGAGTACAGCGGCAGCGGCCCGACGGATCGCCATAGTAGCCGCAGGGACAGGGATTCATCGAGGCCACCAGCATATAGGAGCAGGGATATTCTATCCTGTAGCGGGCCCGGCTGATCACTATCCTTCCATCCTCCAGCGGCTGGCGGAGCAGGTCGAGCGTGACCTTGCTGAACTGCGCTATCTCATCCAAGTACAGAACTCCGTTATGTGCAAGCGATATTTCTCCCGGAAGTGCGTCCGGGCCGCCACCGAGCAGAGCCACCCTGCTGGCACTGTTGTGAGGCGTCCGGAAGGGCCTTGTGCTGAGCAGGCCGTAGCTGCCGATGGACTTTCCGGCCACCGAATAAATCTTGCTGGTCTCTATGGCTTCCTCCGTCTCCATCGGCGGCAGGATGGAAGGCAGGCAGCTCGCCATAAGAGTCTTCCCGCAGCCGGGACTTCCTATGAGGATTATGTTGTGGCCGCCGGCGGCCGCAATCTCGAAACCGCGACGGGCGTGCTGCTGTCCCTTCACCACCCTGAAGTCCGGGCAGGCGACGGCTTCGTGCCGCTGGTTCCTGCCGTCTTCCTGGCGGGTTATCAGAAGGTCGCCGCCGTCGTCCTCCTTGAGTATGCGGAGCACATCCGCCAGGCTCTTCACCCCATAGATCCTGACACCTTCTATATCCACTGCCTCCTTGGCGGATTCATAGGGCAGCACGCAGCCTTCGAAGCCGTTGTCGCGTGCATATACTGCCACGGGCAGGGCCCCGGGCACGGCCCTTATGGAACCGTCCAGCGCCAGTTCGCCCAGAAACATATGGTTCTTCAGCCGTGCCGGCTCCGTCTCGGTAATAGCGCATATGAGCGTCACCGCTATGGCAAGGTCGAAAGAAGACCCCTGCTTCTTGATGTCCGCCGGCGCGAGATTGATGATGATCCTCTTGCCGGGGACGCGGTAGCCGTAGCTCCTGATGGCCGTGAGAACTCTGGTCAGGCTCTCCCTCACGGCACTGTCGGGCAGGCCCACCAGCTGGATGCCGATGCCTGCGGAGATGTCGGTTTCAACTGTGATCGCAACCACTGTCAGACCGAGACAGGTTGCACAATAAGTCTTGCAAAGCATATCGTTTTTGCTGCCAAGATAGCCCTGTATCCTGTGAAAGGACAGGCCAAAAACGACGCTTGCGACGATTTTTACGATTACGGAAAGAGAAACGCGATTCCGAATTCCTTATGCCACGTCATAATCGGGCATAGCACCGTTGCGGGAGCAGACGAATGCGGAAATACGGTTGGCGAGATTGTGGCAGTCCTCGAGTGACTCACCCCTGAGATATGCCTGGACAAACGCTGCGGTGAACGAATCTCCGGCACCCACGGTGTCTGCAATCTTGACTTTGGGACAGGCAACACTGTATTCTGCATCGGGAGCTATCACCTCGCTGCCGTCCGCACCCTTGGTGAGGATCACCAGACGGAGACCATAGCGGCTGATAAGCTCGCGGCAGGCCTGCTCTGCAGAGGCGCTCAGGCCCAGCAGCTCGGACACAACAACGATTTCCTCGTCATTTATCTTGAGGATGTCCGCCACCCTCAGCGATTCTTCTATGATTTCGAGGCTGTAGAAGTGCTGCCTCAGATTGATGTCATACACCTTCAGGCTGTCCTTGGGCATATCGGAGATGAACTGCATCACAGTTGCCCTGGTCACGGGATTCCTCTGGGCCAGCGTGCCGAAGCAGACCGCAGCCGCATTCGAAGCCAGTTCCTTCATTTCAGCCGTATAGGGCACATTGTCCCAGGCCACATCCTCGATAATGGTGTACTGGGGCACTCCCTTGCTGTCGAGCGACACTTTCACGACTCCGGTGGGATAATCCACCTCAGCCAGCACGGCCTCCAGCTTCTTGGATGCCAGGATCGACTTGACCTCTTCGCCCAGGCTGTCTTTTCCTATCGCACTTACAGCCACGCCCCGGCCTCCGAGGCAGCATACGTGATATGCGAAATTGGCAGGCGCACCGCCCAGCTGGGCGCCTGAAGGGAGCAGGTCGAAAAGGATTTCGCCTATTCCCACTACCGGTCGATCATTCTTCATCAGGCTTTTTCGGTTTTAAGGAATCTGTAAGCGAGGTATATCATATAGATGACGCCGAGGCTGATAACGAGCACCGAGCCAACCTGCGAACCGATGGCATCCGAGAGAGCTCCCATCAGGATAGGGAATATCGTGCCTCCGATAAGGCCCATGATCATCAGGCCGGACATCTCGTTCTTGCGCTCGGGCATGAACAGCAGGGCCTTGGAGAATATCATCGAGAACATATTCGAGTTGCCGTAGCCTACCAGGGCGATGGCAATGTAGATTCCGAGCTTGCTGTGGCAGACAAACAGTCCTATCATCGAAAGGATCATCAGCACGACGCTCAGCGCAAAGAATTTGCGCAGGTCCCAGCGGGCCAGGATCAGCGAGCCTGTGAGGCAGCCGATGGTCCTGAACAGGAAATAGACGCTGGTGGCGATGGCGGCCTCGGTGAGAGGAATGCCTAGCCTTTCCATAAGAATCTTGGGCGCGCAGGTGTTCACACCAACATCGATGCCCACGTGGGCCACGATGCCGAAGAACAGCATAAGCACCGTAGGGATGCCCAGAAGCTTGAGCACGTCATTGAACTTGGATGTCTTCTCGGCCGGAGCGTCTTCCTCTATCTTGGTGAGCCATACATACAGGGTGGCGATAACGCCGATCACCAGGAAGGTGCCGTACAGTATCCTCCAGTTGCCGAAGCGGACTGCAGCCCAGCTGGCTATGAGCGGAGCGCTGAACGATGCGATGGCCTTGACGAACTGGCCGAACGTGAGGGAGCTGGCCAGCTTGTCGCCCTTCACCACGCAGGAGATAAGGGGGTTGAGCGACACCTGCATCAGCGTGTTGCCGATGCCGAGCAGGCAGAAGGAAGCCAGCATCACCGGATAATTGTAGCCGAACAGAGGCAGCACAAGGGCCAGTGCCGTGACGATGAGGCTGAGCACGACCGTTTTCTTCTTGCCGATGCGGTTCATCAGCAGACTGGTCGGCACCGAAAGGAAAAAGAACCACAGGAACACCATCGACGGCAGGAAGTTGGCCATCGTGTCGCTGAGGTTGAAATCTGCCTTGACATAGTTTGTGGCTGTTCCCACCATATCCACGAAGCCCATCGAGAAGAACGCGAACATTATGGGGACCAGCTTGCCGATATTGCTTTGTCTGTTTTCCATAGATTGAATATTCTTTCCGTGAAGATAGGCATACTTCAGCGGAGTTACAAAAAAATACCCGGCGAAAATCGTCGGGCAATACAGAAAACAATAACCGGCAATCGCTAGAGGTTGAACCTCAAGCCGGCCTCCAGGCTGAACATAAGCGGCTGCTCCGTGCGGATGCTCTTCGGCTGCGCGCAGTCGAAATAGTATGAAGCTGAAGGATCGATGAAGAGCGAGATCGGCTTGGCGATCTGGTATTCGAGACCCACGCCCGCATTGGCAGACCACTGAAGACCCGGAGCATCCTGGTTCATCGAATAGTCGCCGAAGATATACTTGGCCGAAATAGCCTTGTCGACAGCACCGCCGGCACGTCCGTAGACCGTCAGCCTGCCTTCACGGATGAAGTCGTAGTAGATCGAAGCAGTCAGGCCCATATAGTGCAGACGGGAGATCGTGGTGGGATATTTCACCTTGTTGACCATAGAGCTGAACTCACGCTGCAGATAGGTGTAGTTGACACCTGCTCCGAGAGATACCTTTTCAGCTATGGGGAAACGCAGCTGTACGCCGAATGACAGGGGAATCGAATATGAAGATTCCGACAGCTCTTCGATCACGTTTCCGCCGGACTTGCCTGTTGCGGATGCGCTGTGCGAAGGAGCCATCTGGTATACGAAACCTTCCGGACTTGCTACTCCTGAGACATTTGATGATATGGTGAGGCTTGCGTGTGTGCCGGGTCTTGAGACTTCGTCATCTTCGAAGAGATAGAAGTCATCCATAAGCTGTGTGCCCGAAGGAGTGCGGCTTGAGACCGTATTCCCGGCAGGCTGGTTGTCTGCCGCTGCAGGCTGCTGACGCTCCTGGGCTACGGCCGGGGCGGCATCCTCATCGGACGGGCCGGCAGGCTCCGAAGCTTTCTCAGCCATAGCCTCGACTGCCTTGGCGACCTCCGAGGGAAGAACCTCTGCTACGGCATTGCCTGAACGGAGGGCCCTGATCTGGTCTGCAATCGAAGGAATCTCCCTGGCATCGGCGGGAGTGTCGAGCTCTTCAGGAACGACGGACTCCACAACTGCGACAGACGGGGCTGACTGCAGCTGAGAAGGAGCGTCATTGCCATTGAAGAGGAAGAGGCCGAGGGCGACGCAGGCGGCTGCGGCCACGGCTCCGTATACATAACGCAGAATGACCTTGCGGCGACGGCTCGCAGCCAGCCTGGCTGAGATGCCATCCCACAGATACTCGGGAACCTCACACTCCTTCTCTGCACTCAGGATCTTTTCCCTGATAATCCGGTCAAACTGTGATTCAGTCATATTTGTCATTAGTCTTTATCTTGTTCTGGAGCCACGCACGTGCCCTGCTGAGCTGCGAGCGTGAACCTCCTTCCGTTATCGAGAGCATATCCGCTATCTCTTCGTGCGAATAGCCCTCTATTACGTATAGGTTGAAAACCGTCCGGAAACCGTCCGGCATCGCACTTACAAGCTTGTATATCTCGTCGGCACCTATCTTCTCCAGCGTGTTGCTCTGCACCATCTGCATCGCCTGCGAATCTTCGATGTTGTCGGAGAATTTCAAGGCGTCGTTGCGGCGCAGCTGCATCAGCGCGGTGTTCACGAATATCTTGCGGGCCCATCCTTCGAACGAGCCTTCGCTCTTGTAAGTCGATATCTTTTCAAACAACGTAACGAAGCCGTCCTGAAGCACATCTTTCGCCACTTCCCTGTCCTTCATATACCTTTGGCACAAAGATAGCATACTGGGAGCCAAGAAATCGTAGAGCCCGCGTTGGGCCCTTGGATCGTGCCTCCTGCATCCTTCTATGAGCGACTCAAGGTGGTTCTTCACAAGGCTACTGGTTTAATGATGCAAATTTACTCCAAAATGCTGCATTCAATAGTTATTTTTTGTCGGATTAATTAATTTTGCGAACAGAGTTTGAACATGAAATTCATCAGAAAGATAGTTCTTGCGTCCTTGTTCCTTTTCACGGGAATTTTCGCCAACGCCCAGTCCCAGGCCTATTTCAGTGCCCTTGAAGCGTATAACTCAGGCGACAGGGCGGCTGCCTACAGCCAGTTCAGGGACCTCGTGAAGGCCGAGCCCGAAAATGACGCAGCCTATTACTATCTCGCCATACTCTCCGAAGACTTCCTGGAGAGGGAAGCCAATTTCAAGAAGGCCATAGATCTCGACCCCGGCAATTTCTGGTACAAGTACGGACTTGCCTCCGACTATATGGGCAACCGCGACGCAGACAAGGCCCTTGCGCTTTTCGAGCAGCTCATCGAGGAATATCCCAAGAGGACATCGCTATACTATGACGTAGTGAACATCTACATTGCCAAAGGCTACAGCGACAAGGCGATGGAAGCCCTGGACGTCATCGAAGGAATGACCGGCAAGAGCGAGCCCCTGGCTATGGCCAGAATGCAGGTCTATATGCAGAAAGGCGAGCAGAAGCAGGCTTTCGATTTCCTGCAGGAATACTACAAGGATTACCGCTCTCCCAGGCTGGCCTGCCTCCTTGCGGAGTATAACGCCGGACTCTTCCAGGAGCAGGAAGCCCTGAAATACTACGACGAAGCCCTCGCCATGGATCCCGACTGCGTGGAGGCATCCTACGGCGCCGCCCACATCTACAGGGCGCAGGGGCAGTACGATATGTACTTCAAGCATATCGGCGATTTCATCAGGAGCAGCTATGTTCCCGCCGAGGACAAGGTCGGATATATGGAGGACCTTCTCGGCAGCGGCCAGTTCGTCCAGGTGTTCGCCCCGCAGATCGACTCGCTGATGACCGAGATGTATCTCTCGAGCCCCAACGACAGCACCATCACCGGGCTGTCGGCAGCATATTACTACCAGACCGGCCAGATCGACAAGGCCCTGACGGTTTACGAGACCATCATGGAGGAATCTCCCGACGATATGGGGGCTGCCTTCACCCACTGCCTTATATATTATTATGCTGAGGACTGGGACAATGTCGTCAAATACGCTACGGCAGCGATCCAGCGCTTCGACGAGCCGCTGGACTTCCTGCAGCTCCGTGGCCTCGCCTTCTGGAGGCTGTCGCAGTACGACAGTTCGATGGAAGACTACCAGACGCTCCTGGCCATGGCGCCGAAGGACAGTGCGGTCGCTCTCAGCTGCTATTCGGCACTGGGCGACCTCTACCATCAGGCCGGAGACACGAAGCAGGCCTACAAGCACTACGACAAGGCGCTGCGCCTCAACCCCGATTACGCTCCCGTGCTCAACAACTACGCATACTACCTGACAAACGGTTACGACCAGCCGCTGAAGAGGCCCGACGCAACCCTGCGCAAGGCTATGCAGATGAGCCTCAAGACCATCCAGCAGGAGCCTGACAACCCCACATATGTCGACACCTACGCGTGGCTTCTCCACCTCGTGGGACGTGACGTGGAGGCAAAGGCAATGTTCAAGCACGCGATGCTCTACGGCGGCAAGGAAAGCAAGACGATACTCGAACACTACGCCACCGTCCTGTCGACCCTCGGCGAGAACGACCTGGCGAACGTATATTTCAAGCAAGCGGAGGCATTACCGGACGAATAGCGTGAAACGACTCCTGGCCATCATCCTGATTGTTGCCGCAACCGTCTTCGAGGCGGGTGCACAGGATGTATCGGCGCAGAGGGAGGCCAAGCGCAAGCTCGAGGAGGAGATCGCCTTCATCGACAACCAGCTCAAGAGCATAATCAACCAGCAGAAGGCCAGCACCCAGCAGCTCACCATCGTGCAGCGGCAGGTCAGCAACCGCAAGAAACTGGTCGACGAAGCCGACGCGGAGATCCGCGTCCTGCGCACGCAGATAAACAATACCACCGCCGAGATCAACGCCCTGCAGGCAAACCTCGACACCCTCCAGTATTACTACAACGACCTCATTTACAACGCCTACAAGAACCGCGACAACAAAGTCTGGTTCATGTATATCCTCGGCAGCGAGAACATAGGCCAGGGATACCGCCGTTTCGCATATCTCGGCAACCTGTCTGAATCCGCCAATGCCCAGGCCGACAACATCCTGCTCACCCAGGCCCAGCTGCAGAAGGAGAAGGCCAAGCTCGATTCCCTGGTAGTCGTGGCCACCGCCACCAGGCAGCAGAGGCAGCGCGAATACGACAATATGAAAGCCGACGAGCAGAAGTCGCGTTCGCTCGTGAACAGCCTCAACAAGAGCAAGAACCAATACACCAAAGACCTGCAGTCCAAGAAGAAGCAGGTGGACGCCCTGAACAAGGAGATCGAGCGCATCCTCAAGCAGGAGGTAAGCTCGCAGAAGGCCGAGACCATCGACTATACCCTCGCAGGACGCTTCGAAGACAACAAAGGCAAGCTGCCGTGGCCGGTGCAGGGTGTCATCACCGGCAAGTTCGGCAACCACAGCCACCCCGTCTACAAGAACATCCAGCTGCCGACCAACAACGGCGTCGACATAACTGCAGCCCGCAACGCAGCAATCAAGTGCGTCTTCGACGGCACCGTGAAGCAGGTGCTCGTGATGCCCGGCTACAGCCAGTGCGTCCTCGTCCAGCACGGAACCTACTACACCTTTTATTGCCGTCTGGGCAGGGTTTCCGTCAAGGCTGGGCAGAAAGTCAATGCGGGCGACACTCTCGGCACCCTCGATGTGACCGACAACGCATCGGTACTGCATTTCCAGATCTGGAAAGGCACTGACAAGCAGAATCCTGAAACCTGGCTGCGGAAATAGCTAGAGCAATTCCTTGAGATACTGTCCCGTATAGGATGCGGGACTGGCTGCGACCTGTTCGGGCGTGCCTTCGGCGACGATGTGACCGCCGTCCCTTCCGCCTTCCGGCCCCATATCTATGAGCCAGTCGACACTCTTGAGCACGTCCAGGTTGTGTTCGATGATAAGGACCGTGTTGCCCTGGTCGACGAGCTTCTGAAGCACCTCGAGCAGATTCTTTATGTCGTCGAAGTGCAGTCCCGTGGTGGGCTCGTCAAGCAGGTACAGGGTGTTGCCGGTGCTCTTGCGGGCAAGTTCGGCGGCAAGCTTCACCCTCTGGCTCTCACCGCCGCTGAGGGTTGTGGAAGGCTGGCCGAGACGCACATAGCCCAGGCCCACGTCAACCATCGCCTTGAGCTTGGGATAGATGAAAGGATTCGACTGGAAGAATTCGGAGGCCTCGGAAACGGTCATATCCAGCACGTCGCTGATGTTCTTCCCCTTGTAATGGACGGCAAGGGTGTCGGGCTTGTAGCGTTTGCCTCCGCATTCCTTGCAGGTGACGTGTGCGGGCGGGAGGAAGTGCATCTCTATCTCCTGGATGCCGGCGCCCTTGCAGACCTCGCAGCGTCCCGACTTGACATTGAACGAGAAGCGGTTGGCCTTGAAACCCCTGATCTTGGCGTCGGGAGTCTGGCCGAAGAGTTCGCGGATGGCACCGAACACATTGGTATATGTGGCAGGGTTGCTGCGGGGAGAACGGCCTATGGGAGACTGGTCCACCTCTATCACCTTGTCGATATTCTCTATGCCTTCTATCGAATCGTAGGCAAGCGGACGGGCGAGCGAACGGTAGAGCCTTGACGAGAGGATGGGCATCAGGGTTTCGTTGATGAGCGACGACTTGCCGCTGCCGCTGACTCCGCTGACACCTATGAAGCAGCCCAGGGGCAGTGTCAGGTCCACATCCTGGAGGTTGTTGCCGCGGGCGCCGTGGAGTTTCAGCGTCAGTCCGTTGCCGGGACGGCGCACTGCAGGCACGGCGATGCTCCTGCGGCCGAGCAGATAGTCTATCGTCATGCTGCTGCCTTCCGGGACAGACTTGATCTGCGAAGGCTCTCCGTTGTAGAGCAGCTCACCTCCCATCTCGCCGGCTCCGGGGCCGAGATCCACCAGCCAGTCGGCATTCTCCATCATCTCGCTGTCGTGCTCCACCACCATCACGGAGTTGCCCTCGTCGCGCAGCTTCTTGAGGGAGTCTATCAGCTTGCGGTTGTCCCTCTGGTGGAGACCTATGGAAGGTTCGTCGAGTATATAGAGCACATTCACCAGCTTCGACCCTATCTGGGTCGCGAGCCTGATGCGCTGGCTCTCTCCGCCGCTGAGGGTTGCAGTAGAGCGGTCGAGCGACAGATAGCCCAGCCCCACCTCTTTCAGGAAGCCCACCCTGTCGGTGAGTTCCTTCAGGATGTCGTTGGCTATGAGCATCTGTGTCTGGGACAGCTTGCCGGGCAGGGCCACGATCCAGTCGTAGAGCTCGGTGATGTCCATTGCCGACACCTGAGCTATGTCCAGCCCCGCAATCTTGAAGTTCAGAGCCTCCTTCTTGAGTCTCGTTCCGTTGCAGACAGGACAGACCGTCATATTCATGAAGCTGTCCTTCTTCTCCAGCGACTCCTCGCTCTCCTCTCCGGTGATGCGGGTGCGGGCGAGCACGCCGTCGAAGGTCACCATCTGGTCGGTGGGGCCGCTGCCCACCCTGAACAGTTCCTGGGAGCCGTAGAGTATTGTGGAAAGGGCCTGGGTGGGGATATCCCTAATGGGGTCGTGGAGCGAGAAACCGTATTTGCGGGCTATGGACTCCAGCACTTCGAAGGTGGAGTTGCTCCTCATACTGCCGAGCGACACTATGCCTCCGTCAGCGATCGAAACCCTGTCGTCAGGAATGACCTTGCTCATATCAAGCTGGGCCACCACGCCGAGACCGTTGCAGTGAGGGCAGGCGCCCTGCGGGGAATTGAAGGAGAAGGTATAGGGAGCCGGCAGGGCGAAGGAAATGCCCGTATCGGCACATATCAGGTTCTTGCTGAGGTATCTCAGGCCGCCTTCGCCGTCCATCCTCAGCAGGGCGATGGAGCCCTTGCCCTGCGACAGGGCAGTGACAACAGACGAGCGGATGCGCTTGCGGTCCTCGACGGACGGTATCAGCTTGTCGACCACCAGCTCTATGAAGTGCGTCTTGTAGCGGTCCAGCGGCTCCACGTCGCGCAGGTAGCATATCTCGCCGTCGATGCGCACCTGCGAGTAGCCGCGCTTGACGAGCTGCTCGAAGAGCTCCTTGTAGTGTCCCTTGCGGCCTTTCACTATCGGGGCGAGCAGGAGGAGTTTCTGCCCTTCGTATTCGTTGATGATCAGGTCGACTATCATATCGTCGGTATACTTGACCATCTCCTTTCCGGTGGCCGGAGAATAGGCTGTGGAGGCACGGGCGTAGAGCAGGCGGAAGAAATCGTAGATTTCGGTCATTGTGCCCACGGTGGAGCGGGGGTTGCGGCCGGTGGTCTTCTGCTCGATGGCGATGATGGGACTCAGGCCCCTGACGTCATCGACCTGCGGGCGCTCCATAATGCCCATGAACTGCCTGGCATAGGGAGAGAGGGTGTCCATATATCTCCGCTGCCCTTCGGCATATATTGTGTCGAAAGCCAGCGAGGACTTGCCGCTGCCCGAAAGGCCGGTGACAACGACCAGCCTGTCCCTCGGAATCTTGAGAGATATGTTCTTCAGATTGTGCGACTTCGCACCCGTGATCTCTATGAAATCCATCTTATCGCAGGTAAGGATTGAACCTCAGCTCGTCCCCGATGGTGGTGGAATAGCCGTGGCCGGGATATACCGCAATGTCACTGTCCATCCTCTTGAATTTCTGGAGCGACTGGAGCATATCTTCCTCGCCGCTCTCTTCGAAATCCGTACGGCCTATGCTGCCCTCGAAGAGCGTGTCTCCGGTGAACAGGATCTTCTCCTTCTTCTCGAGATAGCACACTCCGCCGTTGGTATGGCCGGGCGTGGCCACCACGGTGAAGGTGAAGCCGGCGCAGGACAGTTCGTCGCCGTCGGAGACATAGCGGAAGGCCACCTTGTCTGTCGGAAGATATTCCATCCCGAAGAGGTTGGTGTACTGCGGAAGCTTCGACAGCAGGTCGGCGTCGGCGGCGTTCATCACGGCCCCGATGCCGTATTTCTCTGCAAAATATGCCAGTGAGAGCACGTGGTCGAAATGGGCGTGGGTGAGCAGGATGCACACCGGCTTCAGACCTTCTTCGGCGATATACTCGTCAACCCTGGCACGCTCCCGGGCGTTCTGGCAGCCGGGATCCACGATCACACATTCCCCGCTTTGGGACGAAAGCACGTAGAGGCATTCCCTCAGTGAGTTGACATAAAAAGTTTTTATCTCCCGCATTTTAGGCTCTCCGTTTTTCACAAAATTACGAAAAGAGTTTGTAAATTTGTGAATAACCATATACAAACACTCCTCGTTATGCACATTGCGATAGCCGGTAACATAGGCAGCGGAAAGACCACCCTGACCCAGCTTCTTTCAAAGCATTACCATTGGACAGCCCGATTCGAACCTGTGGACTTCAACCCCTATCTTGCAGATTTCTACGAGGATATGGAAAGATGGTCGTTCAACCTCCAGATCTATTTCCTCAACAAGCGCTTCCGCGACATCGTGGAGATAAGCCAGAGCAAGGACGTCATCATCCAGGACCGCACCATCTACGAGGACGCGTGCATCTTCGCGCCGAACCTCCACGATATGGGCCTTATGTCAAGCCGCGATTTCGACAACTACCAGGAGCTCTTCGAGCTGATGATTTCGCTGGTGCGGCCGCCGGACCTGCTGATCTATCTGCGCAGCAGCATCCCCAACATCGTCAACAACATCCACAAGCGCGGGCGCGAGTACGAGAACAGCATCCGCATCGACTATCTCACCGGCCTTCACGAGCGCTATGAGAAGTGGATCAGCGAGTACAACGACGGCAAGCTGCTCATAGTGGATGTGGACCGCCTCCGTTTCGGCGAGAGCGTAGACGATTTCAATACCGTAACCGATATGATCGACGCCCAGCTCCACGGGCTTTTCTGATCCAGTCACTAAAACTTATTCTATGGTTTCCAAAATCCTCCTGGTCCTTATCTACTGCCTGGCGCCGGCTTTCGTGCTCTGGCTCTGCAAGAAAGTTCCTTTCTTCGGCAAGATAGGGCCCATCCTCATCCTGTATATCCTTGGCGTGATTATCGGCAACCTGCCGTGGATCAACGAAGGCAGCTACGGACTAAAGGACACTATCACTTCAGCGCTGATTCCGATGGCGCTGCCGATGATGCTCTTCGCCTGTGCTATAACCCGCGAGAGCCTGAAAGGCATCTTCCGCTCCCTGATCGCCGGCCTGATAGCTATCATCACTTCCATCTTCCTCGGATACTGGCTGTTCGGCAGGCACATCGGCCCCCAGGGCCCTCAGATCGCCGCACTGATCACAGGATGTGAAACCGGAGGCACCATCAATATGGCATCTATCCAGGCTATGCTCGGAGTGTCCGAAGAGACCTTCGTGCTTCTTAACAGCTACGATATGAT
>JAGCFF010000026.1 GCA_017650285.1 Bacteroidales bacterium | reverse complement strand
GGCTCCGTCGACGGTCTGTTCGAATGACGTGACAACCGGAACCCCGTCCTTCTCCTCTATGGTCATGCATCCGGAGTGGTTGCCTCCGGAAACGCTCTTGAGGGTGTCGCCCTGCTGATTGTACCATTCTACCCAGAAGTCACCGAATACGCGTGACGACTTGCCGTTCTGCTCTTGCGCCACTGTCATAATGACCGGAATGCAGACTTCTCCCTGAAGGTAGTCCTTGCCGATCTCGTTCACCAGATAGGAGCTGATGGCCTCGCGGACCGCATCTTCCTTCGGAGTTTCCCTGCAGGCTATGGCAGTTAGCAGGACGGCGGCAATCAGTATATAACGCTTGATATCCATTGTTGGTTTTTTTAGTGTTTATTATACAAAAGTTAAAAATAAAAACGTTATATATGTGGGAAATTTCATACAAGTATTACGATATGCAAGAAAAAGACGGAAAATATATCTTCGGAGTAGTGAAGGTGGGAGAAAAAGGGCAGATCGTGATTCCCCGCGACGCCCGCAAGATTTACGATATCAAGCCAGGAGATGCCCTGATGATACTGGGAGACCAGAGGGGGATGGCCCTGCTCAAGACTGAAATATTCCAGAGCGCCATAGACCAGGCCATGGAGGGACTTACGAAATGAGGAAGCACTGGATCGACAATCTGCGCTGGGTGACAGTACTCCTGGTGCTGCTTTATCACGTAATCTATTTCTACAATAACAAAGGTGTTTTCGGGGGTATAGGAGGTTTCGGAGACGGACCGCAGTACCAGGACATCGTGATGTATGTCCTGTATCCCTGGTTTATGCCGCTGCTCTTCATCCTGGCGGGAATCAGCTCCCGTTATGCCCTTGATAAGCATTCGCCGAAGGAGTGGTTCAGGATCCGCACCCGCAAGCTGCTTGTCCCGGGCACCATCGGCCTCTTCGTGTTCCACTGGATGGTGGGCTACTTCAATACCGCCGTGGCGGCAGAATCGGGACTCCTGGACGGAATGCCTGCTGTCGGCAAATTGATCATCATGGCCTTCAGCGGTATAGGCCCCCTGTGGTTCATACAGGACCTGTGGCTGTTCTCGCTGCTGTTGCTGCTTGTGCGCAAGGCCGACCCGAAGCACCGCTTCCACGAAGGGTGCGGCCGCCTGAACATTTTCTGGATCATACTGCTGGGCGTACTGTTCTGGGCAGGGGAGCAGTTGCTGATACAGAATCCCCGTCCGGAAAGCCTCGATGGGCTGATCAACCTGTACAAGCCGCTGTTCTATCTGATAACTTTCCTTATGGGTTACTTCGTCTTTTCGCACTCAGACGTGCAGGAAAGGCTGGGAAAGGCCTGGGTTCCGCTTATGGCCTGTGCCGTGGCGGCTGGCATTGCCCTGATAGCGACGACCTTCGGGCAGGACAACACCTCGCCGCAGTACCTGGGCAGTCCGTTGAACTGCATCTACGGCTGGCTGATGTGTCTGGCAATGATGGGCTGGTTCAAGGCCCGCTTCGACCGCACAGGGGTCTTTGCCGCTTATATGACCCGCTCGAGCTACGGCATCTACATATTGCACTATCTGGTGATTGCCAGCCTTGGCTATATGATGAAGACCTACACCCAGCTGCCGCCGTTCGCGATGTATGCGATTCTGACGGTCGCGGTCTTCACGCTGTCACCCCTCATTTATGAAATCATCCGCCGCATCCCTTTCGTGCGCTGGTGCGTGCTTGGCGAGAAACGTCAGTCTGCCGCCCGCGACAGGGAGTAGGGAAGGTCTGCAGCTTCGGGAGCGGAAGCCGGTGCGGGAGTGTCGGCCATATCGAATTCCAGCACGCCTCCTCGCAGGATGTCCTGCCGGGTCAGATAACGCCTGGTGTAGGGCTTGCCGTTGAGCCTTACTGCCTTGACGTAACGGTTCCGTGAGCTGACTTCAGGCGCTTTGACCGTGAGGGTCCTGCCGCCGTCGAGCGTGATGCTCATCTCGGGCAGATAGGGTGCGCCGAGGACGAACTCCCCGCTGCCCGGGCAGACAGGGTAGAAGCCGAGGGCCGAGAAGATATACCAGGCACTCATCTGCCCGCAGTCGTCGTTGCCGCCGAGGCCGTCCCTCTGCGGGACGTACATCTTCTCCATTATCTCCCTTATCCAGTATGCCGTCCTCCAGGGTTCGCTGGTCCATTGGAACAGGTAGGGGATATGGTGCGAGGGTTCGTTGCCGTGCACATAGCCGCCGATGAGGCAGGACTCCTCTATGTCTTCGTTGTCGGCATAGTATTCGGGAGCCAGCGGAAGGTTGAACAGCGTGTCGAGTATGCTGAGGAACTGCTTTTCTCCGCCCATAAGATCCATCAGTCCGTCGACATCGTGCGGAACGTGGAACGAGAAGTTGTAGGAGTTGCCTTCGATGAATCCTTCGCCGTAGGTCTGGCGCGGATCGGAAGGAATCTTCCAGGAACCGTCGGCGTACCGTGCCCTTGCGAACGGACTGCTGCCGTCGAAAAGATTGCGGTAGTTCAGTGCCCTGGCCCTGTAGGTTCCGGCTATGTCCTTGCGGCCGAGGATTTCGGCAGCCCGGTAAATGCTCCAGTCGTCGTAGGCGTATTCGAGGGTGGTAGAGGCGCCTGTGCCGGAGGTTTCCAGCGGCACGAAGCCCTTTTCGATGTATGAGCCAAGCCCTTCGAGGTAAGGAACGGTGGCTGTGGATGTCATCGCATCGAGCACGCGGCTGCCGTCGAGTTGGAGGCCGGCTCCGACAGCGTCGCTCAGGACGGATACGGCGTGGTATCCGCTCATACACCAGCCTTCGTTGGCCATAAGGGACCATATCGGCAGAAGACCGTGCGCGCTCTGGGCCTGGTGGTCAAGCATTGAGACGACGATGTCCCTTGCCCGATCCGGGTGCATCAGAAGCAGCAGGGGATGCTCGGCGCGGTACGTGTCCCAGAGCGAGAAGACCGTATAGTTGTCCCCGTCGCTGTGGTGGACTGCTCCGTCAAGGCCGCGATAGGCTCCGTCCACGTCGCTGTAGACCGAAGGGTTGATCATCGTGTGGTAGAGGGAGGTGTAGAGCATCCGGAGCTGGTCGGTGGTGCCTTCCGCCCTGAGCTTGCCGAGCTCGGCGTTCCAGTCTGCGCGGGCTGCGTCGGCAATCTGTTCGAAAGTCCTTCCGTCCTGCTCGGCGGCGAGGTTCTTCAGGGCTCCTTCCACCGAGGTGGAACTGAGTGCCACTTCGACTTCAAGCGTGTTTGCATCGCTGCCGCCCTCGCTGTCCCAGTCGAAATCGAACCAGCACACTATGCCTCGTCCTGCCATTTCAGGGAAGTTGCGGCTGACAGGCAGTTTTCTCCAAAAACCGTTGTAGGCCGAAGTGACGCTTTCCCTGTAGCCGTAGTCCCTGACCGGCCTCGAGAAGCGGATTGCAAAATAGGTGTAGCGCTCGCGGGCCCATCCCTGGGTGATGCGGTATCCGGTGAGAAGATTGTCGGATTGCATCCGTACGCTGGCCCAGAGAGTCTTGCCCTCGTAGTTGTAGATGCCGTGAGAGAGGTCTGCCACAATGTGGCGTTCCCCGTCCCGGGGAAAAGTGTAGCGGTGCCGTGCGGTCCTGGTCGTGGCAGTCATTTCCGCGCGTATGCCGTAATCCTTCAATGTAACGGCGTAGTAACCCGGCATCGCCTGCTCCGTTTCGTGGCTGAAACGGCTGCGGTAGCCTCCTTCGGGATGCCAGGCTGTGCCGGGATTGAGCTGCAGATTGCCGGAAGTCGGCATAAGCAGCACGTCTCCGAGATCGGAATGGCCGGTGCCGCTCAGATGAGTATGTGAGAAGCCGACGATGGTGGAGTCGGTATATCTGTATCCTGCGCAGAGGGAATAGACTTCAGGCTGGTATGTCCCGCCGACGTTGTGGGGGATGGTGTCGGTGTCCGGGCTGACCTGCACTCCTCCGAACGGAACGCAGGCTCCGGGGAAGGTATGTCCCATTCCGGCAGTTCCTATTAAAGGGTCGACGTACCGTGTCAGGTCCTCCTTCGATTCCGGTTTGCTGCAGCCGGCAAGCATTGTTGCAGCAGCGATGGCGCAAATGATGAACCGTTTCATATTGTCTCGGGATTCTTTGGTTTTAAAGTTAGCAATTATTCCGTAACTTAGCAGGCTGAGCATACAGGCGTCCGCCGTTATGTTCAGCTTAATACGAAATACTGATTTAGATATGGTTACAGAATACCCTCATTACCTCACCAGTTTGCAGGAATCTGTCCGCAGGTTCTGGGACAAGAAGGCCCTCAACGACGTAGGCGGCGAAAGCTACAGCTTCGGCGAGATGGCTGAAAGGATAGAAAAACTCAGTTTGTTCATGGCTGCCGCAGGCATCAGGCCGAAGGACGACAAGGTGGCGATCTGCGCCCACAACTGTGCCCGCTGGGGTATGGTTTTCCTTGCCATCAACACCTATGGCGCCGTGGCTGTCCCCATCCTCTTCGATTTCACCCCCGACAGCGTATGCAACCTGGTGGACCATTCCGAGAGCGTAGGTCTGTACACCACTGCCGCAAAGTGGGCCAAGATGGATGTCAAGACGATGCCCCGCCTGAGGTTTGCAGTAAACATCGAGAAATGGGAACTCCTTTTCTCTGCTGACGACGAGGTACAGAAGGCATTCGACGGTATGGAAGCAGCCTTTGCAGCCAAGTACCCGAAAGGATTCGGCCCCGGCGACCTCGATTACGCCACCGACAATATGGACGAGCTGGCCATCATCAACTACACTTCCGGATCGACAGGCAACCCCAAGGGTGTTATGCTGTCGCGCCGCAATATGAGTGCGATGATCGACTACTGCAACCGCTGGATGCCCATCAAGCCTGACTTCAATATGGTGACGATGCTTCCGATGGCCCATATGTACGGACTTATGATCGAATTCATGTATCAGGTGTGCAACGGCTGCAGTATGTACTGGCTGGGCAAGACTCCGACTCCGGCCGTGCTGCTCAAGGCCTATGCCGACTACAAGCCTCATCTGCTCGTGACCGTGCCGCTGGTGATGGAGAAGATATACAAGAGCAAGATCAAACCGGTAGTTGAAAAACCCGCAGTGAAGGTCCTGACCGCCATCCCCGGCGTGCGCCAGATCATCTTCAAGAAGATAAAGGACGGTCTTTACAACGCATTCGGCGGAAACGTGGCCTCCTTCATTATGGGTGGCGCTCCGCTAAACCCCGAGGTTGAGAAATGGTTCCGTGCCATCAAGTTCCCCTACACCGTGGGTTACGGTATGACCGAGGCCTGCCCGCTGCTGGCATACCGCCCCTGGCAGGAGTATGTACAGGGTTCCTGCGGCCGTGCCATCGACATAGTTGAGATCAGGATAGACTCGGAGGATCCCGAGCACGTCGCAGGCGAGATTCAGGCACGCGGACAGAGCGTATGCCTCGGCTACTACAAGAACGAAGAGGCCAGTGCCGGTGCATTCACCGAGGACGGCTGGCTCCGCACCGGAGACCTCGGCACGATGGATGCCGACGGAAACGTCTTCATCCGCGGCCGCAGCAAGAGCATGATACTCTCGGCCAACGGCCAGAACATCTATCCCGAAGAGGTCGAGGCGATGGTCAACAACCAGCCAGGAGTGGCGGAAAGCGTGGTTGTCGACAGGGACGGCAAGCTTGTGGCTCTTGTCTATCCCGACCAGAACAGCCTGCCCGAGGGCGAAGAAGCGCTTGCCGAACTGGCAGAGGCCATCCGCAAGGGCGCGAACAAGGTGCTGCCTATGTACAGCCAGTTGGCAAAGGTCGAGCTTCAGGCCAAGCCTTTCGAGAAGACTCCCAAGATGAGCATCAAGAGATTCCTGTATTCATAACTCAACTGTTCCATTTCAGACATATATGTACAAGACCCTAGGACTCAAGAACAGCCGTATCGAGGTTGCCGACGCCCTCAGGGGCATTGCCGTGATAGGTATCGTCCTCTACCACGCAGTCGAACATTTCAATCTCGGCTCAAGCGATCCGTCGCTTTCCCTTTCCTGTGACGGACTTGTTTTCAATATCCTGACTGTCCTGCTGTCGGGCAAGATGTACGGCATCTTCGCGCTGCTGTTCGGCCTGAGCTTCTTCATAATGAGGGACAACCAGGAGCAGAAAGGGAAGGACTTCTCCGCGCGTTTCGCCTGGCGTATGGTCTTGCTGTTCTGCTTCGGCGTCATCAATATGACGTTCTATAACGGCGATATCCTCACGTTCTATGCCTTGCTGGGACTGCTGATGATTCCGGCCGGATACCTGTCGACGCCGCTGCTTTGGGCAGTCACCATTTTCCTGCTGATCCAGCCCATAGAGATATACAGCCTTCTGAGCGGCTGGAAGCCTGACATTTCGGCAATGGGCAAATACTATATGATAATGGGCGAGGCGGCCGTCGAAGGCAATTTCTTCGAATGTGCGGCTGCCAGTCTGCGTTACGGCTTCCTTACCTCCCTGCTGTGGTTCATCTGGAAAGGCCGCATCACACAGACTCTCGGACTGTTCTTCCTCGGCATTATCTTCGGCCGCAAGAGGCTGTTCTACAATGAGGGCAACCACCTGAAGATATGGCGCTGGGTTCTCGCGGTTTCTGTCACGCTCATAGCCTGCGGCATCATATTCGGTGAAGTAAGGCGCGGCGACGTGAGATTCGGCAATCTGGACAGCCTGATCCATCCGTTGTTCAACCTGGCCATCCTGCTGTTCATTGTTTCCGGAGTCGTGCTGCTCTGGTACAAGTCCGAAGGGTTCCGCAAGAGCCTTTCGCATATATGCTTCTTCGGCCGTATGTCACTGACCAACTATATCCTGTCTTCAGTGCTGGGTACATTCATCTTCTACGGATGGGGCCTTGCCCTGAACGACGTCCTCGGCACGACCTGGTCGCTGCTGGTCGGTATCGGCATTGTCGTCTTCCAGATATGCGTACTCCGCCTGTGGGCGCGCAAGCATCAGCGCGGCCCGCTTGAGACCATCTGGCGCAAGCTGACCTGGATTGGAAGTGAAGAATCATCAAAATAAGTCGGATGGAAAACAAAGGTATTACTAAAAAACAGTTCCGGACCCAGCTCATCATATACTGTCTGTATTTACTTTTGAGTGTCAGCTGGATTGGTATGGGTGTCGACGATGGCAGCAAGTTGATGATTATCCTTGGCAGCCTGTATGGCGCCTTTGTAGTCGGAGCCATCATCGCACTGATCATCCAGCGCAAGCGCAATCCTGTCGAGAACCCTGAGTTGGACAAACAGATGGCGCAGGGTATGAAAGGCAGCGGCATAATGCTCGGCATCCTCGCCATCGGCTTTCTCGTAGCCTTCGGACTGGCTGCATTATTCAAATAATTCTCAGTGCATCGGACTGACAACATTTTACTCTCTCAGATGCTTGCGCAGGCCGACCCTTCGCAGGTGGCCGGCCTTTCGCGGTTCTTCAAGACCGGGCCTGGCCAATACGGCGAAGGTGACAAGTTCCTTGGCATCAAGGTGCCTGTGACACGCGAGGTCGTCAAGGCTTGCTGGCGTTCAGTCACTCCCGCAGTGCTGGAGGAATGCATCAGCAGCGAGTATCACGAAGTGAGGCTGGCAGCCCTGCTCTCGCTGGTAGAGATTTTCCGTCATCCGGGCAAGGGAGCAGCTGCAATGACGAAAGAGGACTGCGTCCGCTTCTACCTCGGGCATACTGAGCGCATAAACAACTGGGACCTGGTGGATCTGAGCTGCTACAGTCTCCTTGGGGAATGGCTGCTCGACAAGGACCGTACGCTGCTCTATGACCTGGCGCGTCACGGAAAGACCATCTGGGAGCAGCGAATCGGAATCGTCAGTACGATGACCTTCATCAGGCACGGAGAACTGAAAGATACTTTTGCCATTTCGGACATCCTTCTTCATCACAGGCACGACCTCATCCATAAGGCTGTAGGCTGGCTTCTACGCGAGGCGGGAAAGAAAGACAAATGCGCTCTCGAAGACTTCCTGACTGAGTCAGGGCGGTATCTGACAATGCCCAGGACGATGCTTCGCTATGCCGTAGAGAAATTCCCTGAAGAAGAACGCAAGGCCTATCTGGGAGGAACTGTCAGCCGTATATGACAGCCTTGTCAGAACCGGCTGAAGAAGAAAAAGTAAGCAGCCCGCTTTGCCGGAATACCTTTGGCATAGCCGAGTGTACGGTAAGAAGCATCCTGGACTGTTCCGTCACTCTTCACATAACCCAAGGTACGATATGAGGCATCCTGCACGTTGCCGTCCGATTTGATGCGACCGATTGTCCGGTAGGAGGCATCCTGGACGGTGCCGTCGCTCTTCAGGTAAGCTATGGTCCTGTACGAAGCATCCTGCACGGTGCCGTCCGACTTGATGTAGCCCAGTGTCCTGTAGGAAGCGTCCTGTATGGTGCCGTCGGACTTGATGTAGCCGACTGTCTTGTAGTTGGAGTTCATAATTGTCTGGGCGTTACCGGTAACGGTGACGGCGGTGAGCAGCAGGGCTGCGGCCAGGATTGTTTTGAAGTGAGCGCGCATATCGGTATCAGTCGGCTGTTTGTTTCATTCAAAGTTAATCATTTGCAATAAATGCCGCAAGAGAGTAACTTAGCAATCATAATGAGCAAGAAACATTCTGTGACAGTTAGGCGGCGGGCCTTCGCCATATGGCAGAAGCTGGGTTATCTCCCCTGGCGGAAGCCCAGGGAAGCCCGCAAGAAAGGGGGAAAGGACTTCTACAAAGGTGCTTTCGACTCCATCCCGTTCCTGAACGACGATGCCAAGCGCACATTCTCGCACCTGCTGCTGCGTCCCGGATATATGATACGCGACTATTTAGGAGGCAGGCACGACAGGTATCTCGCGCCTCTGACCTCGCTGATCGTGTTCTATGCCTTCTTCGCCCTTATCGCTTCAGTCCTGCAGCCTATCCAGCACAGGGACTCGTCAATCTTCGACGTAGATTCTGAAACCCCTTCTGAAATCGCAAGCGAGAGAGGCGAAAAGTTTGCAATGAATGTCCTGAAACTCGTTCAGAATGGATATACACTTTTGAACCTGGACCGGAATCCCGATCAGGTGGACACCCGTGGCGAAGTGGCTCTTGCAGCCCTGGAAGGGAAACTCAGAAGCCAGGGAATTCCGCTGTTCCTCGGGAAGTTCCTGCTGCTGTGGCTCTCTATGTCGATAGTCCTTCGCAGATACAAGATCAGTATGTCCGGAGCCGCCGCGGCATCGGCCTACGTGCTCTGCCAGTTCAGCTTCTTTATGATATTCGCCTTGCTGCTGTCTTTCGGAGAGAGCACTTCGATAAGCCTGCTGCTGATGGCGGTGCTGCTGACAATAGATTACCGCCAGTGGCTCGGCCTTCGCTGGCGTGAAAGTCTGGGACTTGTGGTCCGCACCAGCATTTTCTACGGACTGATGTTCCTTGCGGTCATTCTGACCGTCAGCCTTCTGGTTACCCTGGTGGCCTGGCTGAAACTATGAGCAATAATATGAATCGTTAACTAAATAAAACTGAGAAATGAAAGCCAACACTTTTCTCGCCCTGATGGGCGGACTGGCTGCCGGCGTAGTGCTGGGCATGCTTCTGGCTCCGGACAACGGAGAGGAGAACCGCAAGAGGTTCCGCAGCAAGATGGAAGAATTCCGCGACAAATATTGCAGTGACAGCCCGAAGGCTGAAGCTGCAGCCGCCGAAGCTGCAGCAGGGGAGGCGGAGGCCCCGGCCAATGAGTGATTCTGCTTTTACACGTCCCGTAGAGAACCTGGCGAGTGATGCCCGAGGCTATGCCGGAGCACAGTTCGACAGCGTCAAGCTGCGTTCCGTGAAGGTGCTCTCGGAAGGAACCGGAACCGTTTTCTGGTTTGCCATAATGCTGATACTCGTGAGCATACTGCTGCTGACCCTCTCTTTCGCACTTGTGATGTGGTTTGGAGAGAAGATGGGCAGCTACGCGCTTGGCGGATTCATCGTAGCCGGTATTATCGCAGTGCTGCTGGTGATAGTGCTGCTGCTGCGCAAGGTCCTTTTCAAAGGCACCTTCATCTCTACTTTCTCCAAGGCATTCTTCCCTCAGAGCGATCTGAAGGTGCGCAACCAGAACGAGCTGGAGAAGGCCATCCTTCGCAACGAAGTGAACATAAGCCGCCAGGAAGTCCGTATGAACCGCAGTTTCGGCGAGGTCAAGCAGTTCTATGTCAACCCCCGTTTCGCTATGGACGGCATATCCGCCCTGGTGGGATGGATAGCTTCTTTCTTCGACAAGAAGGATTCTGCAAAGGATGGAAAATGACAGGATAATCCTGCGTCCCTGGCGTGATGATGATGCCGAGGCGCTGTTCAAATATGCCTCCGATCCGGAGGTGGGGCCGCGTGCAGGCTGGCCTCCGCACAGGAGCGTAGAGGAGAGCCTGGAAATCATACGCACCGTCTTCAACAACGACTCCAACTGGGCAGTCGAACTCAGGGAGACAGGCGAGGCTATCGGAGCAATAGGCTACGGGCCTGCGTGCGACTGCAAGCTTCCGGCCCGGGATGGGGAGACGCTGTGCGGATACTGGATTGCCAGGCCTTACTGGAACCTGGGGATCTGCACCGAAGCTCTCAAACTGATGCTGGACTATATCCGCACGACTACGGACATTCCCTCGATCATCAGCGGCCACTTCGTCGACAATCCTGCCTCGGGCCGGGTGATGGAGAAGTGCGGTTTCATTCCTACCGGCGAGACCTGCATCGACGAAACGCAGTACCAGGGGGCTGACAGGCCCATAAGGGTGCTGAGGCTGGAACTCAGGCCGTACGACGGGCATTTTTCGAAATCATAATTGCATCATAATCACAGAATAGCTACATTAGGTGCTATGTTTGACGTTACATTACTTTCAGATAAGACAGAAGGAAACATCCGCAAGGCCCTGTTCACACCCTGCGGTATGGTATGTTCCTCTCAGATAGAGATCGAACTCGAAGGCGACACCATCCGTTACATACGTTTCACAGACGGCTGCAGCGGCAACACCCAGGGGGTGGCAGCCCTCTGCCGCGGTATGAAGAAAGATGAGGCAATCTCACGCCTCGAAGGAATCAACTGCTCCGGACGCGGCACAAGCTGTCCCGACCAGCTTGCAAGAGCCCTGAAGATGTTAAATTGAAACAAATATGAAAGCTATCATTACTGACAAGGCGCCGGCAGCAATCGGCCCGTACAGCCAGGCTATAGACAGCGGAGCAGGACTGGTATTCCTTTCCGGTCAGCTTCCCATCGATCCGGCCACCGGTTCATTCCCCGACGGAGGCATCCAGGCTCAGACCCGCCAGGCCATCCTCAACGTTCAGGCTATCCTTCAGGAGGCCGGCCTGTCCCTGGCCAATGTGGTAAAGACCACTGTATTCCTCGCCGATATGGGCGATTTCGCAGCGATGAACGAGGTCTATGCGCAGTTCTTCGTCCAGCCTTTCCCGGCCAGGAGCGCCGTGGCTGTCAAGACTGTTCCCAAAGGAGC
>JAGCFF010000161.1 GCA_017650285.1 Bacteroidales bacterium | reverse complement strand
GTCGCCGCCTTCACCTTCCATCTGCGCTGAGATACCGCCGATGATGATGATGGCGTCAGCATCCTTGACGAGTGTTTTCTCTTCTTCGAAGTCAGCGAACTTGCGCTGGCAGAAATCTGCACGCAGCTGGGCGAAAGAGCCTGCGCCGCGGCGGTATTCGATCTCTACGTCGATGGGCTTGCCTGCCTGGACGTCGAAGGTCTTGTAGGTCATACCGCCCCTGCGACCGAAACCGCGGGCGACGGGAGCACCGCCCCTGTCATTCTCCACCACGCGGCCGTTCACCTTGAGGACATAGCCGTTGTCTGTACTTACATAGTAGCTCATCGGGCCGGTGAAGTCAGGCACGTAGCGGCCTTTCACGCGTACCGAGATCTTGTCGGTGGGCACGCCTTCAGCGAAGCCGTATGCGCCGAAGGTGCTGAAGTTGAGGGTCTTGTAGTATCCGCTTGTCACGGGCTTGCCGCTCATCGAGTTGTTGTCCCAGAACTCCACGAACATACCCTGGCCCTCGTTGAAGTCGGGCAGATGGTATATTGTGTTATAATCGTCAGCCAGCTCACAGCCCTTGGTGTAGATTATGTTCACGCCGGGCAGGGCGGCCTTGATGCCGTCAAGCAGGGAATGTGTGTGCTCGGCTGTCGGAGTTCCGCCGTAGTTGCCGTTGAGCAAGGCTGCATTGTCGGCATTCGGACCGATGACAGCCAGAGTCTTGATGTTCTTTGACAGAGGGAGTACACCGTTGTTGTGGAGCAGCACCATAGCTTCGCGGGCTGCCTGAGTGGCAAGGGCGTCGTGCTCCTCGCTGCTGATCACGTCCTCGCCGAGGTTGGCCCAGGGCAGACGGTCGGCAGGGTCGAACATACCAAGCTCGAAGCGGCCGCGCAGGATCTTGCGGAGGTGCACGTCGAGGTCAGACTCCTGGATGAGCCCCTTCTCGATGCCTTCGAGCAGTGACATCATAACCTTGCCGCACTCGAGGTCGGCACCGTTGAGGGCCACCTCGACAGCAGCGCTGAGAGCGTCGGGCTGAGTCTCGTGCTGTCCGCGGTTGAAGTAGTTGTTGATGGCGTCGCAGTCAGTGACCACGATTCCGTCGAAATCCCATTTGCCGCGGAGGATGTCGTTCAGCAGACGGTCGTTGGAGCTGCAGGGCACGCCCTCGTATCGGTTGTATGCACTCATCACCTCACGCACGTTGCCTTCCACCACCAGTTTCTTGAAAGCGGGAAGATAGGTCTCCCAAAGGTCACGCTGCGAAACGCGGGCGTCGAAGGTATGACGCAGAGGCTCCGGGCCGCTGTGCACGGCATAATGCTTTGCACAGGCGTGTGTCTTGTAATAGCGCTTGTCGTTGCCCTGCATTCCCAGGACGGTCTGAAGGCCGAGAACTCCTGAAAGATAGGGATCCTCGCCGCAGGTCTCCTGGCCGCGTCCCCAGCGGGGGTCACGGAAGATGTTGATGTTAGGGCACCAGAACGAAAGCTCGGGGTTGCCGGGATAGTAGGTCACACCCATCGGCACGTTGAAGATGTCGTGGTTGGAGCGGTTCCAGTTCGCGCGGGCCTCGTCAGACACCTGGGAGAAGACCTCGTACATCTGCTGGGGGTTGAAGGCAGCCGCCATGCCGATAGGCTGCGGATATACGGTGTATCCGTCCTGACGCACTCCGTGGCAGGCCTCGCTCCACCAGTTGTATGACGGAATGTTCAGACGGTCGATCGACACGTTCTTGTTCATCATAAGGCCCACCTTTTCCTCGACAGTGAGCAAAGACATAAGGTTGTCGATGCGGTCTTCGATGTTCAGGTCAGGATCCCAGAAGGGATATTCATAGGTCTGCTTCGGTCCGCATGAAGTGCAGAGCAGAACCAGGGAGAAGAAGCTTATCAACAGTTTTTTCATAGGGCCGATATTACTTGAACAGGATTTGTGCTATTTGAGTCAGATAGTCGCGGCAGTTCATCCAGGTGTGGCCGCCGTCGGGAGTGTAGAAAGTATGTTTCACACCGTTCTGTGTGAGATATGCATCCAGGCCGCGTGAAGCTTCGATCAGGAAGTCAGAAGTGCCGGTGCCGATCCACACGAGCTTGAAGTTCTTGTTGATGGTGTTCAGCGGAGCATAGGTGCCGTTGCCGAAATTGGTCTCGTATTCATTGCCGAAGATGGCCGGAGCCATAGCGCATACCCACTGGAATTCCTTGGGGTTGCCGAGGCCCGTTGCGAGAGCCTGGCGGCCGCCGAGAGAGAAGCCTGCCACGGCACGGTCGCGTGCAGAAGTCTTCACCTTGTAGTTGGCCTCTATGAAGGGCTTCACGTCGTTGATGATCTCCTTGGCGACGCGGTCGGTGTCCATAGAGTCATAGCGGTCTGCAAGGCCCTGACGCATCATCTCGGGATAGGGATTGGCATAGGGCATCACCACGATCATACGCTTGGCAAGGCCTGCTGCGATGAGGTTGTCGAGGATGTTGTTCACGTGGCCCACCTTGAACCAGGTCTCCCAGGTGTCGGTCATACCGTGGATGAGGTAGAGAACCGGAAGGCGCTCGCTGCCGTTAGGGTCGTAGCCCGCGGGAGTGTAGACGCACATCTGACGGTCGATGCCGCAGGTGTTGGAGTGGTAGAAGCGATAGGCCACCTTGCCGTGAGGCACGTTCTGGATGTCCTGAACAGAAGGCTCGGGACCCTTCACGTCGGCAAGAGAGTATTTGAAACCCTCGTTGGGGAAGATGAACATATTGTTGGGGTCTGCCACCCTGGTGCCGTCGATGACGAAGGCATAAGGGTAGATGTCAGGCTTGCCGGGGGTGACGGTTATGGTCCATACACCGTTCTCTCCCTTGGCCATAGGCATAGCCTGGGGAAGCATCTGGCAGTCAAGCTCCACGGACTTTGCATCTGCCGCCTGGCAGCGGAAGGTCACGGAGCCGTCGGCATTGTATTCGGGAGAAACTACGCCTGCCGGGAAGAGGCGCGCCATAGTCTGCGGAGTGAGGCGCTGGTTTTCGCCTGCCTGGGGAGGCTGAGCCTGGCTGAGCAGCGGAAGCATCACCAGCAGAGCCGCTGCGATAAGAATTCTATATGATTTCATAGTTCGTTCCATATCTCGTTATTACTGAAAAAGAAGGGGCAGGGTTTCGTCGAGGAAATACTTGGCATTCATCCAGGTGTGACCGAACTTGCCGGTGGTGAACACCTTTACGTTCTTGATGCCTTTGCTGTCGAGGAAGTCCATATAGTCCTTGGCATTGCCATAGAGGAAGTCGTCGGTGCCGACACCCAGCCAGAACAGGTGGATCTTGTCGTTGATCTTCGGATCGTCGTAGATGCCGCCCGGAAGGGTCGTGCTTGTGAACGAGCTGTACGAACACAGCCAGGAGAACTTGTCGAGGTTGGTCAGTCCGATAGAGAGACCCTGGTTGCCTCCGCGTGAGAAGCCGCCGATGGCGCGGTGGTCGCGGTCATTGAGGGTGCGGTAGTTCTTCTCCACGAAAGGCATAAGGTCGTTCAGCACATCGGTGGTGAAGAGGTCGCCGCGCGGTGCCTGGCCTGCCGGGAAATACTTGGACGGGTTGCCGTAAGGCAGCACGATGATCATATCCTTGGCCTTGCCCTGTGCAATCAGGTTGTCGAGGATGAGGTTCATACGGCCTACCTTGAAATATACTTCTTCAGTGTCGGTGGTTCCGCTGATGAGATAGAAGACAGGATATTTCTTGTTTTTGTTCTTGTCGTACTGCGGGGGCGTGTAGACTATGGCGTTGCCCCAGGTGCCGAGGCTCTCTGACCAGTAGTTCACGTAGTCCACGCTGCCGTGAGGCACGTTGGTCAGGGCGTGCAGCAGGGGCGCACCGTTGCCGCGCACATCCACTATGCTGTTCTTGAAGGTCTCGTTAGGGAACCAGTCGGGGTTCTGCGGGTCCATTATCGTCACACCGTCCACGATGAAGCTGTAGGGATACATATCCGGCTCCACGGGGCCGAGGGTGATGCTCCACACTCCCCTTTCGTCCTTCACCATATCCTGAGTGCCG
>JAGCFF010000160.1 GCA_017650285.1 Bacteroidales bacterium | reverse complement strand
GACCCGCAACGGCTTTGCCGGCCTGCAGCGCTACAGCACCGCCAGTTGGAGCGGCGACATAGGCACACGCTGGGAGGATATGAAAGCGCAGATCAGCGCCGGACTCAACTACAGCATATCAGGAATCCCCTTCTGGGGCCAGGACATCGGCGGCTTCAGCGTGGAGAAACGCTTTATGCAGGCCCAGGCCCTCTACAACAGCACCGGCCAGGTTAACGAAGATCTGGTCGAGTGGCGCGAGATGCAGGCCCGCTGGCACGAATGGGGCGTGTTCTGCCCGCTCTACCGCGCGCATGGGCAGTGGCCCGAACGTGAACCGTGGAACATCGACGCCGAAGGCAGCCCCACGTATGAGGCGATCCTGGCGGCCGACCGTCTGCGCTACGAACTGATGCCCTACATCTACACCATGGCCGCTCGCGTGCATTTCGACGACTACACGATCATGCGCCCGCTGGTGATGGATTTTACCGACGACCCGCGCGCACGCACCGTCAGCGACGAATATATGTTCGGCGATGCCATCCTCGTCTGCCCGATTTACACCTATAAGGCCCGCAGCCGCTTCGTCTACCTGCCCGCGGGCTCGAACTGGTACGACGCCAACAACGGCTACCGCTACCTCCGCGGAGGCCAGACTATTATGGCCATGGCCCCGTACGAATACTGCCCGCGCTACTGGCGCGCCGGTCAGATAGTGCCCATGGGCTCGGCCGTGGAGAGTACTGCTGATTCGCAGGACGATCTCACCATCCTCGTCTTCACCGGCGAGAACGCGTCCTACAGCCTCTACGAAGACGAAGGCACGAACTACAACTACGAAAAAGGCAAGTTCAGCCGCATCGGATTCGAGTGGAACGAGGCTGACCGCACTTTCAGCGTGGGCGCACGCGAAGGAAAGTTCAAAGGTATGCCGAAAAAGCGTATCTTTACAGTGAAGATAATCTCCCCTTCCGGGGTACTCGAGGCAGCCATCGCTTACGACGGTTCTCCGGCAAAATTGACTTTTTAACCGCATATGAAACGCAGAATAACCGCAGCCGCGCTGCTGCTTGTTTCCTTCAGCGCACTGGCAAAACTTTCAGTCAAGGAGCCCTGCAGCGACGGAATGGTCCTTCAGCAGAAGGCCGAGGCCGTCGTCTGGGGTCACGCAAACCCTGCGATGGTGATCAAGGTTACTCCCAGTTGGGACGGTAAGACCTACGAAGCCACTACCGACAAAAAGGGCGTCTGGAAAGTTAAAGTCCTCACTCCCGAAGCATCTTACACGAAATATTCCATTACCGTCAAGGGCGACGGCGGCACTCTAACGATTAAGGACGTGCTTGTCGGCGAGGTGTGGATCGCGAGCGGTCAGTCAAATATGGAGATGCCCGTACGCGGCTACTTCAACTGTCCCGTCGAAGGCTCTGCCGAGATAATCGCGAACGCGAAACTTCAGGACAAGGTAAGGATGTTCTCAGTGGCCCAGGACCAGTCCGACGAACCTCTTGACGACGTGCGCAAGCACAGCGGCTGGCAGAAGGCTGATCCCAGAGGCATACTCTGGATGAGCGCCACCGCTTTCTTCTTCGCCCGCCAACTGAACGCCGTTCTGGATATTCCCGTCGGCATAGTTGCCTTCCCTTACGGAGGCACACGCGTGGAGAGTTGGCTGCCCAAGGAAATCCTCGAGGAGTTCGGCGAACCGCTCGAGAGAATCGAGAACAACCACTACCATAATCCGTTCAGGATGTACAACTCGATGCAGCGCCCTATGCAGGGCTACACCGCGAAGGGTTTCATCTGGTATCAGGGCTGCTCCAATGTGGGCCACGACGACGTGTTCGTGCAGAGGATGAGCACCCTCATCGAGCGCTGGCGCGAAGACTGGGGCGACAAAGACGCCGAGATGCCGTTCTATCAGGTGGAGATCGCTCCCTGGGAGGGCTACGGCGGAAGCGCCCCTGCTCTCCGTAAGGCGCAGCACGAAACTGCCGCGGCTGTTCCCAACGGCGGAATCGTGGTCACCAACGACCTCGTCTACCCCTACGAGACCAAGCAGATACATCCCTGCCAGAAGAGGCAGGTCGGCGAAAGGCTCGCCTATCTCGCGCTGAACCGCGACTACGGCTTCGATACCATCGCCTGCTACTCGCCGGACGTCCTTGAAGTTACCGCTGACGGCGGCGAGGTGGTAATACGCTTCAGCAACTGCTCGAACGGCGTCGACCGCGAGAGGGGCATTGAAGGCCTCGAGATCTGCGGCCCGGACGGAGTGTTTTATCCCGTCACCGAACTCTGGTGCGAATGGGGCGGACTGCTTCATATCTCAAGCCCGGATGTTCCCGAGCCTAAAGAAGTACGCTACGGCTGGGGCGATTTCGTTCCCGGCAACCTGCATAACACCGAGGGACTTCCCTTCTCTCCTTTCGACATCAAACTGTAAGCCGGCATGACTGATACCTCAAAAGGCTCCAGGGCCTACCTGTTCGGGATAGTCCTTATCGCCGTGCTGGGCGGACTTCTGTTCGGCTACGACACGGCTGTCATTTCCGGCGCGGAGCGCGGTCTGCAGGCTTTCTTTTCCAGCGCTTCCGACTTCACTTACACTGATTTCCTGCACGGCTTCACTTCCTCCAGCGCGCTGATAGGCTGCATTATAGGAAGCGCCATTTCCGGCCTGCTGGCAGGTCGCCTGGGCCGCAAACGATCGCTGTTTATAGCCGGCATCTGCTTCTTCCTGAGCGCGGCCGGTTCGTACTACCCGGAATTCATTTTCTTCGAGAAGGGAGTAGCCACCAAGTCCCTTTGGGTCGTTTTCAACCTCTACCGCGTCCTTGGCGGCATCGGAGTGGGTATGGCCTCCGCCATATGCCCTATGTATATAGCCGAGGTCGCTCCTGCAAATAAACGCGGTAAGCTAGTCTCCTGGAACCAGTTCGCAATCATCTTCGGCCAGTTGGTCGTGTATTTCGTGAACTTCCTCATTCTTCAGTCGCATAAGAACGATCCGGCCGTCATCGAATGGACCAACCAGATAGGCTGGCGCCTGATGTTCGGAAGCGAATGCGTACCCGCAGGCCTGTTTACTATTCTCATCCTGTTTGTGCCTGAAACGCCCCGATATCTCGTTATGTCCGGCCGTGAAGACAAAGCTCTCGACGTGCTCACGCGCATCAACGGCAGCTCAGTCGCTGCGCAGATTCTTTCAGATATCAAGAACACGGTCGTGGAGAAGAAGGAGAAACTCCTCGCCTACGGCTTCATCGTCATCTTCATCGGCTGCATGCTCAGCGTGTTCCAGCAGTTCGTAGGCATCAACGCCGTGCTCTACTTCGCCCCGCGCATCTTCGATTCGATGGGCATGGGCAACCCGATGACGCAGACCGTGCTGATGGGAGTCGTGAACATAACCTTCACGCTCGTTGCCATCTTCACCGTTGAGAAGCTCGGCCGCAAGCCGCTGCTCATCACAGGTTCGCTCGGTATGGCCATCGGCGCCATCGGCGTCGCACTGGCCGATGCTCTTCCCGCAGTGCCCGGTATCGTTGGCGTACTCAGCATCATGATCTACTCAGCTTCATTCATGTTCAGCTGGGGTCCCATCTGCTGGGTGCTCATCTCCGAGATCTTCCCGAACACGATCCGCGGCGCCGCCGTGGCGATCGCAGTTGCCTTCCAGTGGATTTCGAACTTCATCGTGAGCTCGACCTTCGTTCCGCTCTACACCTGGAGTCCGGCCTTCACCTACGGCATGTATGCATTTTTCTGCATCCTGGCTGCAATCTTCGTCTGGAGGCTCGTGCCTGAGACCAAGGGCAAGACCCTCGAGGATATGAGCAACCTTTGGAGAAACAAACGTTAGCGACGTTATGCGAGGCTAAGCATTTCAAACTTCAAAATGAAAAGAGGGTTGCCAGTCCGGCAGCCCTCTTTTTTGCACCAGCGCATTCGCCTTCGCACAGACTTGATTTGCGGCGACCTCCGTTCGCTGGCGCTCACTCCGACCCTTCCATTGTTTACTTCGTCCTGCTAACGCAGAACTCGTAACCAACGGACACCTACCCTCTTTACTCCCGAGGGCGGTAGTGTCGCCTGCAAATCAGTCTGTTACGGACGGCATTCTACTGGTGTTGCTATGGGTCCAGACCAAGGACCCATAACGTCAAAAAAGGGGGTAAAATAAAGGTATGGGTACGTAGTTTGGACCCATAGCAGCACCCCAAGGGAATCTGTGCTGCATCCTGTATGGCCTTCAGAAAAATGCTACGCCTGATCTAGCAGTTTTGCCACTTCCTTGTATGACAGGTTTGTCACACGGGCTATCTGATTGACATTTGATGCGAAGCGGAAGCGCATCTGCCGCAGGACTTCAACTTTCTGGGCCAAGTTGAGCCCTGCTAAAGATGAGCAGCCATAGAGTGTCCGGCACAAGTCGGGAATGGCATCAGCTACTATCTGGTCTCGAAACGATGGGTGGTTGTCTTCTCCGCATTCAATTCTTTTACGAGCCTTGGATGATGATGCCAGAAAGAAGTTCATCCTCTTTGGCGACCTGAAGACTCTTTCCATGAACGACACGTCTATGTATGACTGCAGCAGGATATAGCCCTCCTTCCCCATCAGCCAACTGCCTGGCACGGCATGAGAGCAATGCAGCCTGAGTGCTTGTTGACGCTGGCTCAGTTCCCCTATAGGTGTCCCTGCATCCCTGATGCTGTTGAAAAGGAGGTTGCCGCTTCCCCAAGGATATTGAGAGGCGTTAGCACAGATATTCGCTGCCACACTGTTCATGTGCACGTACGCTACGGCCCTTTCCAACGCTTCTTCATCTGCCGGCAGAACACGTATGTCTATGCCGTTCCGCCGCAAAAACTCCTTTTGGCCGTACTTGTGCTGATAATACTTCGCATAACGCATCTTGAAGCTGTTGATGAAGCTCAGGACATCGTTATGGGTGCCGTGGAGCACAAAATGAACATGGTTAGACATGAGAATGAATGCAAGTACGCTGGCAGGGCTGATAGAAGCCTGCACAGCTACATAATTCATTCCGACTTTGAAATCTTCATCATCCCTGAACCAGAGACGATCTTCGAGATGCTCAGTAGTTACGAGCCAGAATTGTTCCTCCTTCCACATATCCTTCAAGTGCCCGGAACTGACCGGACTCGGAACAAAGTTATGTAATTCACCCGCACCTCGCAATATGGTTTGAAACAATCTTTGAAAAGCACTAGGTTTCGGGTGATGCTATGGGTCCAAACTTTGGACCCATAACCAAATGTATATGTCGATATACATGCTATTCGGCGGTGGGAGCGGCGAAGTATAACACCACCTACTGTGCATTCGTACGATTCTGGTAAATGTAGAAACTCGCACCTGCAGTGCCGCATTTCATATTCACGCCGGCCTGGCGGTCAGTGTAATTGGGATTTTCCTTCACCGTTACCTTCATATTGAAAGTGCCTGCACCGCCGCTGGAGGGATCGAGCGAAAGCCAGTCCGACTCATCTCCGAACCACTGGGGCGAAGCGCTCCAAGGGGCCGTGGCGGTGAACGAAAAAAACTGGCTCGAGGGTTCAGCCTCGAACAGCATGTGCGTGACGTATATATTCCAGCTCTCCGGCGAAACGATTATTTCCGACACCACTTCCTCTTCGGGCTTGGTGCAGGACAAGGCCAGGGTGAGCAAGGCCGCCGTCAACAACAGCATTTTGGGTTTTTTCACTGAAAGAAATATTATTCGACAACAGGTTCTTCAGCGGCCGGTGCATCTTCTGCAGCCGGAGCCTCGGGAGCATGATGCCTGCAGAAGCGTGCGCGGTGGTCGGCTATTATGGCATCTGCCTTCTGCGAAAAGAAGTCGTACATAACTCCTTCGAAGGCTATGAGGACCGCAGTGCAGAGGAAGCATGCTATTACAGCCAGGAACGGACCGACCTTAGGGATGAAGCCAAGCAACAGGCTGATGAGGCAGATCATAATGCCGCAGAGTATCCCGGCGAAGAAGATGCGCCACTTGTTGCCGTAGGTAGCGTCATAACTGAGCTGGAGCGCCTTCAGCGGAGAAACGTGCTTGTCGATAAGGAAATAAACGGCGAAGTTCCAGGCAAGGCCGATGACTATTGCCGGGATAAACATGAACAGCATAGCCGCAGTGATTCCGATGCTCACCAAGCCGAGCAGGAGAAAGAAATTGCCGAGATTCTTGAAGTTGTCCCCGGAGAAAATTGACAGCGGGTCCACCTTCTCGCCCCTGCCGACACCGATGACAGCTTTGCAGAATCCGATGGTGGTACCGACGTTGAGATAGGGAATCCAGAAGGTCAGGATATAGAGAATCAGCATCAGGAACAGGGGAAAGAAATTCTTGAGGCCACAGCGGATGCCGTCCCTGATGACCTTCATAATGTCGAGTTTTTCAGTTGTCATAGTATGGTCGTGTTATGGTTTGGCTACAGATAATCAAATTTAGCAAAAAAAACGTAAATTAGCATTCATCTAAACTACCCTGACAACTATGAACTTACACAGAATCACTGCCTGCTTCCTGCTCGCGGCTGCACTTGTCTCCTGCACCGGGCCGGAAACCACCAGAGGCATCGGAGTATATCCCGGCAATCCCGCAGAGTATGACGGCCCCGTTCCCACTGAAAACAAGCTTTACCGCAACCTGGCCCTGCACCGTGCTGCCTGGCACTCTTCGAGCTACGACTACAATCTCACAGGCCATCTTGTCACCGACGGCATAGTCTCTGCCGAATCGCCCTTTACGGTCGATGTGCTGGCCAATGGAGAGCTGGTGGAAAACCGTCTGAAGGAGCGTCTGTTCGATGACAACACCACCGGCATCACCGTTCCCGGCAAAGCCGACGCGGGGCTCGTGTTCAACTTCAGCGAAGGCGTGACTGCAGAAGTCATTTCCTTCGAAGGAAGATGCCGCCTGCTGGCCGGCTCCACCCTGCCCCGTAACTTCACTCCGACTCTCTCCGCAGTGCTGGAGAACGGCACCCAGGTGGACCTGCCCCTCCAACCCTCCAACCCGACCATCCACGAGGGCGGCGGAAGCCAGAACGTATCTGTGCTAGAGGGTCTCACCGGCAAGACGATGCAGCCCAGGAACGGATCTTCCAATGTCCTTAACTTCAGTTATATGGCCAACCTGCCGGAAGGCAAAGTCAGTTCGTTGCTGATATCTCTCGGCACTGATGCCGCACGGGAGTGGGATTTCACCGAAATGAATTTCTACGTCAACGGGCGCGAGGTGTCGATGCTTCCTTCGGAGCGCTTCGTGAGCGCCTGGATGCCTGCCGGTGCTGACGGCGGCTATGTCACCGTAGACCTCGGAGCTACGTCCAAGTTCGACAAGTGCGTCATCCGCTGGGCCGGCGGCACATCTGCTTCTGGCCACATAGAGATTTCAGACAACGGAAAGGACTTCAGGCAGATCGCAGGCATCAGGAAGGGTGACAGCGAAATATCCGTACACCACAAGGGAAGATATGTCCGCCTCTGCCTCGACGCCCAGGCAGCAGTTTCCGAATTCGAGGTGTGGGGCCACGGCGGCCAGGATTTCAAATTCCAGGAGCCCAAGACTGCAAGCGGCGACACGCTCGAGCTCTCCCGCGGCTTCTGGAGACTGCAGAGGGCCTCACAGGTCCACGAAAGGGGCGAGATCGTTTCCGGCTCATCTTTCAGCGCCGAGGGGTGGATTCCAGCCACAGTCCCTGGCACGGTCCTGACATCCTATTACAATGCCGGTGCCATTCCCGACATACGCTACGACACCGACCAGCTCCAGCTCTCGGAATCGTTCTTCAACTCTGACTTCTGGTACCGCGACAGCTTCACACTTCCCGACAGCTTCAGCGGACGCAACATCATACTCGACTTCAACGGCATCAACTGGAAGGCGGACGTCTTCCTCAACGGCCGCTTCCTCGGCAGTATAGACGGAGCATTCCAGAGGGGACGCTTCGACGTCACTGACAAGGTCGGCAAGGAGAACATCCTGGCAGTGCTCATCCACCGCAACGCCCATCCGGGCATCATCAAGGAGCAGACAGCCATCACCGCCGACTCCAACGGCGGTATCCTCGGTGCCGACAACCCCACCTTCCACCCTACCATCGGCTGGGACTGGATCCCCACTGTGAGGGGCCGCAACATAGGCATCTGGGACAACGTCTACCTGAGAGCCGAGGGTGCGGTGACAGTCGATGACGGATTCGTACTCTGCCGGCTCGAAGACGGCAAGGCGATGATCAGACCCGGCGCTGTAGTGAAGAACATCACCGGCAAGGCCGTCGACGGATCGCTCAGGATGTCAGTGGGCAGCCTCCGGATGGACGTCCCCGTTAGCCTTGCCCCGAACGAGGAGCGCGAAGTCGTGATGGACGAACGTCTTATGCCCGATGCCAAGCTCTGGTGGCCCGTCGGCTACGGTGAGCCGTATATGTACGACGTGACCGCCGAGTTCATCGCTGCCGGCAAGGTGCAGGGCAGCACAAAGTTCAGGAGCGGCCTGCGCGAGATGACCTACGACACTTCGAACGGCATCCTCGACATTTTCATCAACGGCCGCAGGCTCATCTGCAACGGAGGCAACTGGGGCTTCCCCGAAATCAACCTCAACTACCGCGCGAGGGAATATGACGCTGCCGTTGCATACCACGCAGATATGTATTTCACTATGATCCGCAACTGGGTGGGCCAGACCGGAGACGAGGAGTTCTTCGAGGCCTGTGACCGCCACGGCGTGATGATATGGCAGGATTTCTGGCTGGCGAATCCGGTTGACGGACCCGACCCCGACGACAACGCGATGTTTATGGCCAACGCCGAAGACTTCGTGCGCAGGATACGCCGTCACCCGAGCATCGCCCTCTACTGCGGACGCAACGAGGGTTATCCGCCCAAGGTGCTTGACGACGGGCTCAGGCTGCTTGTCGCCGAGCGTCATCCCGGCATCATCTATTTCTCAAGTTCAGCCGACGACTACGTGAGCGGACACGGTCCCTACAGGGCTATGCCTGTCGAGAGCTACTTCTCGGCCGAGGTCGGCAAGGACCGCCTCCACAGCGAGCGCGGAATGCCCAACGTGATGACTGCCGAAAGCATGAAGAGAATGCTCCGCGAGGAGAACCAGTGGCCGCAGAACTATGTCTGGGGCATCCACGACTACACTCTCGAGAACGCGCAGAGCGCCGCCACCTTCAACGCTATGGTGGAGCAGCATTTCGGCAAGGCCCGGTCAATAGACGAGTTCACCAAGTGGGCGCAGCTCGTGAACTACGACGGCTACCGCGCAATGTACGAGTCGCGCAGCTGGAACCGCAAGGGTCTCATCATCTGGATGAGCCACTCCTGCTGGCCTTCTATGGTATGGCAGACCTATGATTACTACCTCGCCCCCACTGCTGCATATTTCGGCGCCAAGAAGGGTTCTGCCCCGATCAGGATCCAGTGGAATCCGGTACGCGGCGCCGTGGAGGTTGTCAACAACAGTTACGGTAACGTTACAGGAGCCGTGGCCGATATCGGCATCTACACCTATGATGGAAAATGCATCTTCACGCGCAGCGACGAGATATCCGTAGCGGACGACAGCACTCTGCCGCTCGCTCCCCTGGCCGTGGATTCCACAAAAATCAGCGGCCCGCACTACCTGAAGCTCACGCTCTCCAAAGCCGGTGAGACCCTCGCCGACAACTTCTATATCCACAGTGCCGACGGCGACCTGAAGGTCCTCAAGACTCTGCCCAAGACCACTGTCGATATGGAGTCCGTGTTCACAAAGGTCGGTGACGAGTGGGTAGGCGAAGTGAAGTTCGACAATACGGGCTCCACCCCTGCCCTGATGATACAGCTCGACCTCCGTGCGGGAGGCCGCCAGGTTCTGCCGGTGCTCTACGAGGACAACTGGTTCTCGCTGCTCCCGGGAGAGTCGAAGACCGTCACCATACGCTGCAAGGATCTCGACACCAACGGCAACCAGCCCGAGCTCAAGGTCTCTTCACTGCTGAATTAGACTGCTTATATGGAGGTCACCAATCTGCTTGACGTAGGCACCCGCGGGGAGTTGTATCAATGGTATCTCGACAACCACGATTCCACTCCTGATTTCTGGCTGCGCGTGAACCGTGCCAGGGATCCCTTCCCCGGGGTGGTGCATTACGTCGACGCAGTGGAGGTGGCGCTGTGCTTCGGATGGATCGACAGCACAATGAAGCGCATCGACGACGGCAAGCCGGTGCAGCATTTCACGCCGCGGCGCAAGGGCGGCAACTGGTGCGAGCGCAACATCGAGCGCTGCCGGCGGCTCGTCAAGCTCGGAGAGATGACTCCTGCCGGGCTTGCCGTAGCTCCTGACCTCGACCCTTCGCTGTTCGTGTTCGAGGACTGGGTGATCGATGCCCTGAAGGCTGATTCTCCTGCGTGGGAGTTTTTCCTTTCCCTGCCTGAGAACTGCCGGCGCATCAAGGTCGATATGATCCAGCACTACAAGCGTACCAACCGGGAGGAATATGCTCTCCGGACTCTGAATAATCTGATCAAGGATTGCCGGGATGGCAGGCTCCGCACTGACTGGAGCGATTTCGGCCGCCTGGAAAACTATTGATATGGCTAGAATTTACGTTGCTTCAAGCTGGCGCAATGCCTACTACCCCGAAGTCGTGACCCGTCTCCGCGAGGCTGGCCACGAGGTCTATGATTTCCGCAATCCCCCTCACGGGGGCAATGGCTTCCGCTGGACCGACATCGATCGGGAGGCTCTGAGCTGGTCTTTCGCGCAGTATGCCGAAGGCCTGCACCATCCTCTTGCCGAGCGTCAGTTCAAGGCCGACGAGGATGCCCTCGACTGGGCTGACACCTGTGTCCTCGTACTTCCCTGCGGGCGAAGCGCCCACACCGAGGCCGGATGGTTTTCCGGGGCAAAAAAGAGGGTCATCGCATACATTCCCGAGATGGTCGAGCCTGAGCTTATGTACAAGCTGTTCGACGCTGTCGTCGGCTCGCTTGACGATCTGGTGCAATGCCTCAAGCCGGATCTCAAGCGGGTCAGGATCACTGCCGTGCGGAAGGTCTCTCATCCTGACCTGATGGCCAGGTTCGAGAATCCCATCGAGCACACCTGCGAGGTCTGCGAGGG
>JAGCFF010000159.1 GCA_017650285.1 Bacteroidales bacterium | reverse complement strand
GCCATACGCAAGCAGGCTGTCGAAATGGTGGATGTAGCTCTTGCCGAAGGCCTCACGCCCGAAGGCGCAATGAAATACGAAGCCAGCCGCAAGAAACTCCAGTGGTGGTGCGAGTGCGAAACCGTCATTGGCTGCATAAACGCCTGGCAGATTACCGGCCAAAAGAAATATTTCGACGCGGCAGTGAAGAACTGGGACTTCACGCTCAGACATTTTGTCGACGACAGAGTTGGCGGCTGGTTCAAGGATCTTGACGAAAACTACGTTCCCGACCTGACCTCTCCCAAAGTGAGTATGTGGAACTGCCCTTACCACAATTCCCGGATGGCCTACGAGATTATGGCCCGCCTCGCCCGTCCTGCAGTCCATACCGAGGTTATGGCGTGGAGCAACATTACAGGCGTGCGCAGCGAAGGTGAATTGATCGACTTTGAATCGTCTCTTCGCATCGGCACTCCGGGCGGTACTATCGAAGCCACAGGCCGAGAGAAGCAGGACGGCATCCGGTATTCGCGAGACGGCTTCACACAGACGACGGTGACACCGATGAGAAGCGGAGCCACCTTCACCCAATCTGTGACTGACGTGAATCTCTCGACCGTCAACCTGAAGTGGAATGTTACGGCAGACGAAACCAGGGATGGCGGAGCCTATTTCTGTATGGACTTCGCTCCGAAGTATTACATCAACGCCTCGATCAAGTCTTCCGGCAAGAAAATCACGGTCGCTGCTCCCGAACGCAGCATAGAACTTACCTTCAACAAGGCGGTGAAGAGTTTTGTACGGGACGAGAACGGGCACAAGGTGCTCTATGTCACCTTGCTGCCTAAGCTGAAGAAAGGTGCGAAGGCTGATTTCTCCGCCGTGATGAAAGTGTCCGGCACCCAGCATCACGAAACCGCCCACATTGCCCTTGACGCATCCAACCCAGGCCGCATGTTCGCCGGTTTCGGCGGCAACTTCCGCATCCAGAATCTCCAGAAAGACCCTGAAGTGATAGATTACTGCCTCGACAACCTGCGGGTGGCTATGGGCCGGGTGGAGTTCCCCTGGAATGAATGGGACCAGAAAATCAATCCCGAGCACGTACAGCGCAGCGCCGAGATGGCACGCCGTCTCAAGCAGCTCGGTATGCCGGTAATCGTAAGCGCCTGGTTCCCGCCCGCCTGGGCAGGCGTCAAGACCACCCGCTCCGACGGCACTGAGACCGCATACTCCCTGAAACCCGGGGAGCAGCGCCGCATCTTCGAATCGATTGCATCCTATCTCATATATCTCAAGAAAGAATTTGGATGTGAGCCTGACTACTTCTCATTCAATGAGGCTGACCTGGGCATAGATGTCGTCCAGACCCCTGCGGAGCATCGCGACTTCATAAAGAATTTCGGAAAGTATCTGGCAGCACAGGGGCTCAAGACCAAAATGCTGCTTGGCGACAACTCCGACGCCACCACTTTCGATTTCATTGTCCCGACCCTCAACGACCCCGAGGCGCTTCTCTATGTCGGTGCCATTTCATTCCACTCCTGGAGAGGATGCGACGATGCAACGCTGAGCAAGTGGGCTGAAGCCGCACGCCGGATCAACGTTCCCCTCATTGTCGGAGAAGGCAGCACCGATGCCGCCGCCTGGCGATACAAGAGCATTTTCAACGAATCGACTTTCGCCCTATATGAGATAAATCTCTATACACGCATCTGTGCGATAAGCCAGCCGCTCTCCATCCTTCAATGGCAGCTTACTTCCGACTATTCGCTGCTCAGCGGTGACGGCATAAACGATGTGGAAGGTCCGCTGCGTCCGACCCAACGATTCTGGAACATCCGGCAGCTTGCATCGACCCCTGCCGATGCCTTTGCCGTTCCGACCACCTGCGACAAGGACAACATAAACGTCGCTTCATTCATCAATATAGCTGACGGAAAGAGCGCTGTCCATATCGTGAACAACGCCGCATCCTGCAAGGCGGAGATTTCCGGCCTGCCGGCCTCTTCCTCCTTCGCAGTCGTCCAAGTGACCAATGCAGCTTCAAACTCGGAATCCCAATTCGTACCTGTCGTTGACGGAAAGGCTGAAATCATGATGCCGGCTGAAAGTTTCGTAAGCGTTTTTGCCGAATAAGATCAAGAAATTACAATACATAATCCACGCACAATGAACATAGGAATCATCGGAGCCGGCTGGATCGCCGGAAAAATGGGAGAAACCCTGTCGGGACTTCCAGCTGACAAAGGACTTGTCAAATATGCCATCGCATCGCGCGACATCGTCAAGGCCCGCGGTTTTGCGGAATCTTACGGCTTCTCCAAGGCCTACGGCTCCTACAAGGAGCTCGTCGACGACCCCGAGGTAGACCTTGTCTACATCGCCACTCCCCACTCGCACCACTATGCCCATAGCAAGCTGGCCCTCGAGGCCGGAAAACCCGTGCTTTGCGAGAAAGCCTTCATGGCCAACGCCCGTGAAGCCGAAGAGATCCTCAATCTGGCCCACAAGAAGGGCATCTTCATCACCGAGGCCATCTGGACCAGGTATATGCCGCTCTCACTGAAAGTGAAGGAGCTGCTCGATGCAGGAGAAATAGGAGAACCCCGCATCGTGAACGCAAGCCTCTGCTATTATATGGACCACAAGGAACGCATCCTGCGTCCCGACCTCTGCGGCGGAGCCCTGCTCGACCTGGGAGTATACAGCATCAACTTCGCCAGGATGTATTTCGGGTCTGACTTCGCTTCGTGCGTGTCGTCCTGCACCCGCTTCAGCACCGGCACAGACCGTCACAACCATATAATCCTTACCTACAAGGACGGCCGTGTAGCCAACCTGCAGGCCAGTGCGGGAGGCCTCAGCAACCGTGAAGGCCAGATCATCGGCGAGACCGGATATATCGTCGTGGAGAACATCAACTGCCCCGAAAGGGTGACCGTATGGCACGATTACAAGAAGACTGCAGAGTTCCTGCCGCCTGCAGACCAGGTAACCGGCTATGAGCACCAGGTGTTCGCGTCTAAAGATGCTATTGAGAAAGGCCTGCTCGAATCACCGTTCATGCCGCACCAGGAGACTCTGGACATAATGCGCCAGATGGATGCCCTCCGCAAAGAGTGGGGCATCCGCTATCCGATGGACTGAAACTGAAAGGGATTACTGCTTCAGGAAGGCGACCATCGCGTCGATGTCGTCCTTTGCGAACGTCTGCTGCCTGCCCAGTGCAAGGTTCTTAAGATTGACGGTGCCGGCGGCGGCTTCGCTGTCGGCATTGATCGATATGAACGGTATGCCGCCGCGGGTGGCATAGTCGAACTGCTTGCCCAGCTTGCTCTCGTCAGGATAGATTACCACTGAGAAGCCCTGCTCGCGCAGTTTTGCGCAAATCGGCATCACATAGCTCACTGCCTCCCTGCCCATATTGGCGAACAGCACGTCAGGAGCATTTCCAAGCGATGCAGGATATTTGTCGAGACCCAGAAGAACATCGTAGATACGGTCTGCACCGAATGATATGCCCACGCCTGAAACATTCTTGAGTCCGAAGATACCGGTCAAGTCATCGTAGCGTCCGCCTCCGCAGATGCTGCCGATCTCATAGTCAAGAGCCTTGACTTCGAATATCGCTCCGGTGTAATAGTTCAGACCGCGTGCCAGCGAAAGGTCGAGCTCCACCTTCTGACGGATGCCGGCAGAAGCTATGAGGCCGAACAGTTCGCGTATTTCAGCTATGCCCTTCATTCCGGTCTCGGAAGCGGCCAGTATGCCGCTCATCTTCTCTATCTTGGCCTCGTTGTCGCCCTGCAGCAGAAGCACAGGCTCTATCACGGCTATCGATTCCTCGCTGAGCCCTTTATCCCGAAGCTCTGCTTTCACTGCCTCAAGGCCGATCTTGTCTATCTTGTCGATGGCAACCGTGATGTCGACCATCTTGTCGGCAGCCCCAGCCACCTCGGCGAGGCCGGCCAGCAGCTTGCGGTTGTTGATCTTGATGCACACGTTGATGCCCAGCTTGGCGAACACCAGGTCCACGATCTGGACCAGTTCCAGTTCGTAAAGCAGTGACTGGCTGCCCACCACATCCACGTCGCACTGGTAGAACTCGCGGTAGCGTCCCTTCTGAGGACGGTCGGCTCGCCATACCGGCTGTATCTGGTAGCGCTTGAACGGGAAGTGGATGTCGTTCTGGTGCTGCACCACGAAACGGGCGAAAGGCACTGTCAGGTCATATCTCAGCCCCTTTTCGCAAACCTTCATGGCCAGGGCGTTGCTGTTGTCCAGCAATCCGGGATCCACGCCAGCGAAAGCGTCGCCGGAGTTAAGGATCTTGAACAGCAGCTTGTCACCTTCATCACCGTATTTGCCCAGCAGCGTGCTGAGATTCTCCATAGCCGGAGTTTCGATCTGGGAATAACCGAACAGACGGAAGACCTCGCTGATGGTTGAAAAGATGTAATTGCGACGGGCCATCTCGAGCGGTCCGAAGTCGCGTGTTCCCTTGGGAATAGAAGGTTTCTGTGCCATAAAACTGGATTTAGCGCAGCAAATTTAGCATTAATTTGCGGTTTTTCTTAAATTAGAGGATTGATATAGATATCATTATCTAAACTACAATAAACACTGACCTATGAAAAAAACGTTGTTCTTCTCCATTATCACAGCAGTGATAGTGCTTCCCGCAGCAATCCTTGCGGTTGCTTCCTGCGGGGGCTCAAGGCCCGAAGGACCTTGCGACATCTATGCAAAGGCTGGGACTCCCTGTGCTTCAGCACACAGTACCACCCGTGCTTTGTTCAAGGCATACAACGGACCTCTCTACCAGGTTATGCGCCAGTCCGACGGCAAGACGCTGGACATCGGCGTAGTCCGTTCACACGGATATGCAGACTCTGAAGCACAGGACAGATTCTGCGCTGACACTTATTGCTGGATTACCACTATCTACGACCAGGGCCCGAGCGGCAACGACCTGAAACAGGCGCCCCGCGGAGGATTCGGAGGTCATGCAATGGGTGGTTTCAACAACATTTCGGTTGCCGACTGGGCGCCGGTGACCATCTCAGGCCATAAAGTATATGGCGTGTTCATCGCCCCCGGTATGGGATTCCGCTGGAACGACACCAAAGGTATCGCTGTAGACGACCAGGCTGAAGGCCAGTACTGGGTAATCGCCGGCAACCACTACAACGACGGCTGCTGCTTCGACTACGGTAACGCCGAGACCGACTCACGCGACGACGGAGACGGAACAATGGAAACCACATACTTCGGAAACGCCACTGCCTGGTACAGGGGTGTAGAGCCCGGTCCGTGGATTATGACCGACCAGGAGAACAACCTCGTGGGCTGCGTCAATCCCGATCCCAACGACAAGTTCTGCCCCACCCTCAATCCCGTGGAGTGGAGATTCGTGACAGCCACGGCCGACGGTGAGCCCCATCACTGGAGGTCTATGGGTGGAGACGCCCAGCAGGGTGAACTCAAGATCTACTACGACGGAGGCCGCATCCAGAACCCTCGCAGCAGCTACGATCCGATGCGCAAGCAGGGAGCCATCCTGCTTGGTAACGGAGGTGACAACTCAGTGGGTTCTCAGGGAACTTTCTACGAGGGAGCCATTACCTTCGCAGGCACCTTCCCTACCATCGAGACACAGCAGGCTGTACAGGCTAACATCGTTGCAGCCAAATATGACATAGAGCGCGTGACAGTGGCCGCAGAAAAGGACATCAACAGGCCCAACCGCCTCCAGACCTTCGCTCCGGGCGAGACCCAGAAAGTCGCTGTCAAGTTCGTGAACACCACCGGCAAGACTGTCAACGGCCTTACCCTCAGCGTAGAGGTTCCGAGCGGCTGGAAAGCTGATGCTGCCAAGAAGATTTCCTACGCAGTCGAGCCCGGCCAGACCGTCATCGAAACCTTCAACGTCACATCTTCGGACAAGGAATTCAACGGTGACCTGCGCGGCGTCGCAAAATGGGGCCGCAACACCGAAAAATCTGTCGAGAAGGTCCGCAACACCGCTCCCGTCAAGATAAACGAGTTCCGCATCGCAGGCGCCAACCCTTCAGACTCGTTCATAGAGCTCTACAATGCAGGCGACAAGGAAGTTGACCTCTCAGGATGGTATCTCACCACCCACAAGATCAACATCCCCATCTTCGGAGGCATCAAGGTTCCTCAGGGAACCAAGCTCGCGCCTAAGAGCTTCTATGTTCTCGGCCTTGCCACTACAGGTCTTGCAGTACCCGCTTCCAAGGGTGACAAAGTCATCTACACCCGCAGTGTAGACGGCATCAAGGCAGGCGACACCATCGATATCGACGGTGAAAAGGTTGTGGTTGCCAAAGTCAGCGCTCCCGCCGCCGATCCGGCCAGCAGGGTTGCTCCCGGAACTCCGACCACGCTCTGGCAGCCGCTTCCCGAAGGACCTGTAATCACAATACCCAAAGGCAGCAAGAATATTCCTGTAACCAGCACAGCCGGCTTCCAGGCAGGACAGAAGATGGCCATCGGCTACGGTGCCGAATATCCCGCAGTCGACCGCGTCTGGGAGAAATATGAAGTGGTTACCATCACTGAGGTGGGCAAGCCCGGAACCCAGGCATACCTCTCATATGATGCCAAACCCGGCGAAACCAACATCAAGGTATCTTCAGTAGCGAATATTACTGCAGGCGACAAGATCCGCCTCGACATCGCCAGCGACGGCCACGGCATCGAGTGGGTTACCGTCAAATCGGTGGGAACTCAGTCCGAGACCAGCACATTCGGCGGCCCTCTGCCCATCGAGCGTGCCGGTACAGGCCTTGAACTTGAAGAGCCCCTCAAATACTATCACTCATCGAATATGCCGTTCGCCAACAACGGTACAGGTATCAGCTTCGAGCCTGCAACCAAGTTCGACCACTCGTCTAACGAGCCTGTACTCGCTCTCTGCTTCGAGATCGAGCTCAGGGATGCACTTGCAGCAGATCACGAAATCGACGCTCCCGTAATGAAGGAAGGCGCCACAGTTGCCGGATTCCAGGGCAAGGCTGACCAGTACTATGGCGGCCCGACCTTCGCGAATGCAGGAAACATCACCCTGCGCACCGCCGACGGCAACGTTGCCGACGCCCTCAACTACGGTCTCATCGTCGAGCCTTGGGTATCTGAAGGCTACCACGGCGATTCAGGCCACGGCCTCGGAGGAAGCCGCGTGAGTGTCTACACACCCAGAGGCGGTTTCGGCATGATGCCCGTAGCAACTCCGAACCTCAGCTCAGGACGTTATCCCGACGGAGCCGATGCTGACGACAACATCAACGACTTCAAGCTCCAGGCAAGCTCAAGCCTTGCCGCCGCTGCCGTAGCAGGTGCCACCAACATCAAGGTTGCCAACGTCGCCGGCCTCAAGCCCGGATCAAGACTTCACATCGGTGACGAGATAGCAGTGGTCAAGGAAGTCGGAACTGCCGGAGCAACCGTTCTTTC
>JAGCFF010000158.1 GCA_017650285.1 Bacteroidales bacterium | reverse complement strand
TAATGCATCAGGATGTTGCAGCGTCCGCAGAACGTTTCCTTGTCGTAACTGAAGCTGCGGTGAAGCTTGGGAGTCATCCGGCCGTTGGTGTTCACAGAGTCTACTGCCACGGTGAACCAGTCTCCCATCGGAATGTCGTGGAAGTAGTCATTGGTTCCGGCAAGGATGATGATGGCGTTGAAGGTTGAGTCGACCTTGAGGGCCTGGGCGGGAAGCTGGCTCATCTGGTTGCCGTTGACTGCGAACGAGACGGTCTGCATATCCATCAGTTCAGCAAGGAACTCCCACCAGCAGCGGTCGGTACCGACGCGTATGGGGTCGCTGATCGAGTCGCCGAGTATGGCCACTTTCGAACCGGCCCAGTGGTTCTGGGCGTGGACGGGCATAAAAACGGCCAGAATGCCTGCCAGGACCGATATGATTCTTGTTGTTTTCATACTGAATGACGTGAACAACAAATATAACTATATTTGCTGAGAATAATTCACTGGATACGATGATTAATCCTGAACTTGAAGCATACGTCGAAAAGGAAATAATACCGCGCTACAGACACTTCGACAGCGCCCATTCTGAGGAGCACGTGCGCACCGTGATCAAGAACGCGCTTGAACTTGCAAAGCGCTATGATGTGGATGAGAATATGATATATGCAGCGGCCGCCTATCACGACACGGGAGTGGTCGAGGGCCGCGAATTCCACCACATCGTTTCGGGCCGCATCATACGCGCCGACAAGGAACTGCTGCGCTGGTTCACTCCGGAGCAGATCGAGACCATTGCGCAGGCCGCGGAAGACCACAGGGCGTCTTCGGATCGCAAGCCTCGCGGCATCTACGGTCTGATCATCGCCGAGGCGGACCGGGACATCGACCCTGTGAAGATCATCCGCCGCACCGTGCAGTACGGGTTCAACAGACATCCCGAACTGGACCGTGAAGGCCAGTGGCAGCGCACGGTGGAGCACCTGATGGAGAAGTACGCGGAGGGCGGCTATCTGAAGCTCTGGATCCCCGAGTCGGACAATGCCGCGAAGCTTGCCGAACTGAGGGAGATCATCCGCGACACGGAGAAGTTACGCGAGCTCTTCGACCGCGAATACCAGCGCCTGCGCGTCCTGGACTTCCTTCAGAAGAACGGAATCTCCTACGAGATCTACGAGCATCCGCCGTTGTTTACCATCGAGGAAGCGCTTTCTTACTGGGGGCAGATTCCGGAGTGCACCCACTGCAAGAATCTCTTTATGCGCAACCACAAGGGCAACCGCCACTACCTGATCAGCTTCGAATGCCACAAGCAGATGGACATCCACGGGCTGGAGCACGCCCTGCACCAGGGCAAGCTTTCGTTCGCCTCGCCGGAGAGGATGATGCGCTGTCTCGGGCTACGTCCCGGAAGCGTCTCTCCTTTCGGCCTGATCGAAGATATGGACCTTAGCGGAGCTGACCCGAAGGAACTGTTCGAGAACGGCCACAGGGTGAAGTTCTATCTCGACTCCGAGCTAATGAAGTCTGAGCGCATCAGTTTCCACCCTTGCGACAATACAGCCAGCGTAGTGATCACAAAAGCGGATTTCCTCCGCTTCCTGCAACTCTGGGGCGGCGAATACGAACTGCTCGAAGTATCCTAGCGCTTGAAATAAGGGGCATCGCCTCCGCGGGGAACGGTGCCTGCCATAACGGGCCATCCGTCCACCCAGTCTACGCGATCGAGCCAGGTCTTGCGGCCTGCGTCCGGATCGTCAGCGTCATAGCCGTGATAGAGTATCCAGTCCTGCCCTGCATCGTCGGTGACGATCTCGCTGCAGTGACCGGGGCCGCGCACGAAGTTGTCACCCGACACCAGTATCTCGTGGAAGTTCGAAAGCATCGGATTGCCGTGCCTGTCGGTATACGGACCTTCGAGGCTGTCGCTGCGTCCCACAACGAGGGTGTAGCGGCTCTTCAGCCCTTCGCAGCAGGTTCCGATCGATGCGAAGAGATAGTATTTCCCGTCGTGCTTGTGGATATAGCTGCCTTCGTAGGCATCCCCTGCAATCTGGACCTTGCGGTCGAAAGGCTGGCCCACGGTGCGGCCGTCCTCGCTCAGTTCGACCAGATATATGCCGAAGAAACTGCCCCAGGCCATATAGTTCCTGCCTCCGTCGCTGAAGAAGTTCTGGTCGATGGAGTTGCGCACTCCGGATTCGGGCGAAGGAATCAGCATATGCGCATAGCGGTACGGGCCGGTGATCGATTCCGACTCTGCGCAGGCGATGCCGCTCTCCCAGTGGCCGTCCCACACTCCGTTTGAGAAATAGAGGATATACCTGTCCCCCACCTTCTGTATGTCCGGTGCCCAGTAGCCTGCATTCTCCACGAGCCTCGGCCTGTTGTCAGTGTCGAATGCATAACCCTGGAATTCCCAGTCCACCAGATTTTCCGAGCGGTAGATAGGAATGTTTCCCTGCCGCTGCGTGGCGAACAGATAGAATGCGCCGTCGTCTCCACGGATCACAGAAGGGTCCGGAGCGTTCTCGTCAATCACGGGGTTGCTGTATTGTGCGGCGGGTCTCTGGCAGGCTGTCAGAGCAGAAATGGCCAGCAGGATCAGAAATATCTTTCTCATATGGTGCGGATTTATTTTTGCCCAAATTAGCCAAAAAAACTTAACTTTAACGAATCAAAGACAAATTCTAACCAATATGCCTAAATATGTAATCGCCCTGGATCAGGGCACCAGCAGCTCCAGAGCCATAGTATTCAACGAAAAAGGAGAAATCTGCTCTGTAGCACAGAAAGAGTTCACACAGATATTCCCCCAGCCCGGCTGGGTTGAGCACAACCCCAAGGAGATATGGTCCTCTCAGTCCGGAGTGATGGCCGAGGCCATCGCATCCAAAGGCCTGAGCTCTGCGGACATCGCAGCCATCGGTATCACCAACCAGCGCGAGACCACCATAGTGTGGGACGCCGCCACCGGCGAACCGGTATATAACGCCATCGTTTGGCAGGACCGCAGGACCTCTTCGTTCTGCGACTCCCTGAAGATAGCCGGAAAGACCGACTTCATCCGCAAGAAGACCGGTCTCATCATCGACGCATACTTCAGCGGAACCAAGATCCGCTGGATCCTTGAGAACGTTCCCGGCGCAAGGGACAAGGCCAACAAGGGCCAGCTGCGTTTCGGAACCGTTGACTCCTGGCTCATCTGGAACCTCACCGGCGGCAAGGTCCACGTGACCGACGTGACCAATGCTTCCCGCACTATGCTTTTCAACATCCACACCCTCAAGTGGGACAAGGAACTGCTCGACCTGCTCGGCGTTCCCGAGTCTATGATGCCCGAGGTCAAATCCTGCTCGGAGGTCTACGGCCACACCAGCACCAGCGTCCTGGCCGGCGACATTCCCATCGCCGGCATAGCCGGTGACCAGCAGGCCGCCCTCTTCGGCCAGATGTGCACCGAGCCCGGTGCCGTCAAGAATACCTACGGCACAGGCTGCTTCCTTCTGATGAACACCGGAGAGAAGCCCATAGAATCCCGCAACAACCTGCTGACCACCATCGCCTGGAAGGTCGGTGACAAAGTGAACTACGCCCTCGAAGGCAGCATCTTCGTTGCCGGCAGCGTGGTGCAGTGGCTCCGCGACGGTCTGGGCATCATCAAGTCCAGCAGCGAAGTCGAGGCTCTTGCTGCAAGCGTTCCTGACAACGGCGGCGTTTATTTCGTGCCGGCTCTGACCGGTCTCGGCGCTCCCTACTGGGACCAGTATGCCAAGGGTTGCGTCTATGGCATCACCCGCGGCTCTACCGCAGCACATATAGCCCGTGCCGCCCTGGAAGGCATTGCATTCCAGACTATGGACATCGTCGAGGCGATGCAGAGCGACAGCGGAGTGAAGCTCTGCGAGCTCAAGGTCGACGGCGGAGCTTCGCGCAACAACCTGCTTATGCAGTTCCAGAGCGACATCCTCGGCTGCGACGTCATCCGTCCGCAGATCACCGAGACCACAGCCCTCGGAGCTGCCTTCCTGGCAGGTCTTGCAGTGGGCTACTGGAAGTCCATCGACAGCATCAAGTCAATCTGGGCCGTAGAGCGCCGCTTCTCTCCCGCCGATCCCCAGGCCGAAGCCAAGAAAGGCTGGAAAGACGCTATTTCAAGAACATTGTCAAAATAACCAAATACTATTATGGAAAAATATTTGTTCGAATTCCTGGGAACTCTTGTTCTCATCCTTATGGGAGACAGCGTTGTCGCCAACGTGTGTCTCAACAAGACCAAAGGCCAAGGCAGCGGCTGGGTAGTCATTACGATGGCCTGGGGCTTCGCCGTTATGTGCGGTGTGTTCGTAGCAGGTCCGATAAGCGGCGCCCACCTCAATCCGGCCCTGACCCTCGGACTCGCCGCTGCGGGCTCATTCCCCTGGTCTGACGTATTCGGCTACATCGTAGCCCAGATCCTCGGCGGTATCGTCGGCGGCTGGCTGGTATGGGTGTTCTACAAAGACCACTTCAATGCCACCGAAGACCAGGCCACCAAGCTCGGATGCTTCTGCACCATCCCTGCCATCCGCAACTACTGGCGCAACTTCATCAGCGAGGTGATCGGCACCTGCGTGCTCGTGTTCATCATTATGGCGTTCGCCACCCAGGGCAATACTGCAGAAGTCGGCCTCGGAAGCTCAGGAGCATTCCCTGTAACAATGCTGATCATGGCCATCGGTATGTCCCTCGGCGGTACCACCGGATACGCCATCAACCCTGCCCGTGACCTCGGTCCCCGCATCGCCCACGCAATCCTCCCCATCAAGGGCAAAGGCTCAAGCGACTGGGCATACAGCTGGGTTCCGATTTGTGGTCCCGTAGTCGGCGCCCTTCTCGCCGCCGGCCTCTTCGTGCTGGTGTTCTAACACAAGTATATATGAAAATTTAAGGGGCGAGCCAAACGGCTCGCCCCTCTTTGTTATTAAGCCCGGTCAAGCCGGACCTTGAGAATTAACGACTCAGAAGACACCATCCCAAATGGCATATTGTCCGTATGAATTCTGCCAAGCATTCTCGAAATCTTGTATGTATTCCTGGAGAACGTAGATGGTATTGAATGTGTACGGGACAGAGTTACCTATAATTGTAAATGCGTCGGCTTCGGTTTGACGAGGAACTCCGCCGGCAAAATAAATATTCATTTGTCCGCTGTTAGTACATCCGTCAAATAAGTGGGTACCAAGATAAGACAAGTCAGAGCCCAACTTCAGGGTAGTCAGCGAAGTTTGCTCGAAAGCCCCGCCTCCGATGATTTGGATAGCGGGCAGTGACAGCGTAGAGATTGCGGTACAGCCCGAGAAAACAAGACCCTGAAGTGTTATTGCTTTAGGTGCATTAACCGAAGTCAAGGCAACATCACCTTTGAATAGAGATTGATGAAGAGTTGTTGCAGCGGGAATATTAACAGTTTGTAGTTTCGTGCAGTTTTTAAATGAAGATGATCCGATGTCGGATGCGTTTAGCGCTGTGAAAGCTCTGATTCCTGAGTTCTCGAAAGCTTGTACGCCGATAGTAGTTACACTGTTGATTCTAACTTGGGTAAACCCTACCTGATCACTAAGAGCGAATAAACTCTGACAGTCGAGAAAAGCCTGAGCTTTAATGGTTGTCAAGTTCTGAGCGCTGCTTAATAAAACGCCCTCAAGTGAAGTACATCCCAAGAAAGTGCCCGCCTCAATGGTTTGAAGTGCGCCAAGGTGGACAGACTTGATGTTTGAGCAGCCGTTGAATGCATTTGAGCCAACTGTTGCAGCACTAGGAAAATCGATTATATTGGCTTTGGTTCCAACCTGAACCAGATTAGGGCAATTATTGAATGAATTTCCGACAATCTGGGTCACGTTCTGCGTGTCGCATATTATCCTTTCCAATGACGTACAATTGGAAAAAGTATGAAGGCCGACATACGAACCAAGGGCACCCAGCCTGATTTCCTTGATACTTTTACATGATCTGAAAGTAGAACCATAAATACTGGTAACATTGGGCAGATTGATTATATCGACAGTAGAATCACTGCTGCTGTTGATCTGAACAAGACTCTCGCAATCGAGGAAAGCACCGCTTGCAATGGATGTCAGGCACTCCGTGCCGCCGTCAAACCGTATATGAGATATTTTCTTGCAGCTGTTAAATGCGTTAGTGGGGAGTTTTTTGAGTCCCTGCCCGAAAATAATTATGGATTTAAGGCCTTCCCGTCTGTCACCGAAATTCTCACACATATAGAAGGCTCCCAAGCCAATTGAATTCAGTGAAGTCAAAAACAATGCATTGCTACCGGAGAAAGTCATCTGGTGGCATTCTGCAAATGCATGTTTACCTATAGACGTCAGGGACGTATTGAAATATACAGGGAAATATTGCAGAGAAGTTGCTTTATGGAAGGCCTGGTCTCCTATCGTTTTCACTGAAGATGGCAGTGACATATAGTCCAGTGTCACCTGTTGCGTGAATGCACCATCCGGAACGGCTGTAACGGGAGTATCAAAAAGTTGTATAAAGATATTGCCGTTAGTCAATTGTCCATTGCCATATCTCTCAGCAATCTCATACTCAAATCTGACAGAAGGGATTTTATTCAAGTCAATGTTCAATATGAATGACTCGCCTACAGGCTCGCCTCCGAAATCACCCGCAAATGGCAAAGGATTGCCGTCGGTTGTATGATACCATATTTCACTGTCCCCTTGTTCGATTGTTATTCTGCTTCTGTATGCAAACCACTGGTTTTTGGTGTCATTCAATTTCGAAGCCGAATTATGTGCCGCCGCTCCGGTTATAGTGATTGGCCAGTTAGTCTTTCTATCCTCATCAATCTGTCCTCCAAAAGCATTGTTATTGGGAAGATCCGGCAAGTACTGGCCAGTCAGTCTGACACCTTGGATATTTGAAAGTGCAAAAGCATTTAAAGAGATTTCAGACACACCGCCAGGTATTGTAATTGTACGGCCATCAGTTTCACACGCAAGGAACGCTCCTTGTTCAATCTTGGTGACACTTTGCGGAAGATCGATATATTCCGCTACGATTGAGGACAAAGCGTAGGTGCCGATGGTTTCAGTCCCTTTCGGGATAGAACAAGGCGTTTTCAAGTCAAACCCTTTAAGTGCGGTCGACAATAGAAGCCTGCCTTTGTCTATACTGAGAAATCGGCGGTTGTCCGAAGTGGAAAAGCCCAATCCGCTTCCCTTGAACTCCTTGAGACTGAGACAGCCGGCAAAAGGATTTGCGATCATATTGCCCATCGTCCCGATATCGATAAGTGTACTTGGAAGAGTGACAGACTGAAGGGATAAACAATTTGTAAAAGAGAAACCCGCGATAGATTTCAGGCCTTTGGGAAAGTTGATGGTTTCCAACGCCTCACATTGATAGAAAGCATACGGTTTTATCGTGGTCGTAGAAGTTCCGAGCTTTACGCCTCTAAGGGCACGAGCTTCACCAAACGCCAGTTGTCCGATGGTATTGATCTTGT
>JAGCFF010000025.1 GCA_017650285.1 Bacteroidales bacterium | reverse complement strand
CTGATCGAAGGAATGGCGCAATACGAGCAGCTCCGGTCGCAGCCTTCGGAGATCTTCAGGAAAGCATAGTGCGACGGTGTGGTAAGATGCCGTTCGAGATATATCGATGGATCGTATGAGAAGCCGGCAGCCCTGAGCATAGCCTCTGCGTCGTCAGCTCCGAAGAAGCCGTCGACTCCCTCGATCTCTTCGGGCAGTTCCTTGCGGTAGCGCTGCGACAGGCAGCCGAACACATAGACCTTCTTAACCAGGCCGCGCTTCTTGGCTTCGAGCACAGTGAAGATCGCTTCGATAGATTCACTCTTGGCCGACTGGATGAAGCCGCAGGTGTTCAGGGCCACGATATCGGGCCTGGCCATATCAAGCGGCTCTTCTTCCGGCACTATGACAACCCCTGCCCGCTCGAACTGTCGCAGCAGGTGTTCGGAATCCACTCGGTTCTTTGAGCAGCCTAAGGTTATGAGCTGCAGTTTCAAATCAGTTGGCTTTCCTTTGAACGGATTTGGTAGACTTCTTGGTGGAAGCGGCCTTGGCTGTCGCCGCCTTGGCAGAAGTGGCCTTTGCGGGAGCCTTAGCCTGCTTGCTTGCAGCTATCTTGGCAGCCGATTCGGGCTTCTCCTCGTCCTTGCGGAGCTCGGGAGACTCTTCCTCATCATCCACGAAGTCAAGCGAAGCGTATTTCTTGAGCAGGTTGTACCACTCGAGGACTTTCTTCATATGGGACACATAGAAGCGGTCGCGGTCGTAGTTCTCGACTGCCTTTGCAAAGAACTCCTTGATGACCTTGTCGTCAGACTTGGATGAAGGAGCGTCCTCGTCTCCGAGAACCGCATTCATCTTGCGGAAAACTTCCTTGAGGGGAAGTTCGTCTTCATCAGTATATATCGACACATCCGCGAGGGTGGTCATCTTCATATTTCCGGAAAAGGCAGTGCGGTGGCCGGTGGCGAGAGCTTCCACGATCACACCGTTCTTGGACTGCGCAAGATAATTGAAAAGGCCTGACTGGCCGGTAATTGACAATACTTTCTTTAAATCTGTTGCCATCTCTGTATGATTGATAATAATTGAGGGATTATCGCATCCCTGTCGTTCGTTTCCAATATGTAATCCGCCATAGCGCGGCGCTCAGCATCGCTCATCTGGTTGGCCATCCGGCGCTCGACTGCTTCGCGGGGCAGGCCGTCGCGGGCCATTACCCTCTCGATCCGCAGTTCCTCGGGTGCCGTCACCACCAGCACGAAATCTGCCATATCCCGCAGATATGGCTTGTCCAGCAATATGGCGGACTCAAATATAACCAATTTTGAATTCTGTTCCTCCAGCCAGCGGTAGAAATCGCGCGTCACGGCCGGATGCACGACACTTTCGATCCTGGCCAGCATATCCCGGTCGCTGAATATCCTTGCCGCCAGACGGCCGCGGTCGAGCCTGCCGTCCACGATGACATCCTCCCCTGCGATCGCTGCCACATCGGCCAGAAGGCCGGCATCCTCGTCATAGAGTTCCTTGGCCCTGGCATCGCAGTCATAGCCGGGAACTCCAAGACCTTCGAAGGCCTTGACCACATAGGTCTTGCCGCTGCCGATGCCGCCGGTGCACCCTATTATGACGGGCCTGCTCATCAGTCGGTCATTATGCATTCCACGGGAGTCGGCGATATCTCGTAGGAGAATATCTCTTTCCCGGCGTTCATAAGATGAGGGATGACCTTGCCGGAGCGGGACTCCGCGTAGTCGTTGTAATCGACGGCCACTTCAGGCACATAGTTCCCGTCGCTGCCGGTAAAGGCGGTGCGGTAGACTACGGTCACCCTGCCGGGGAGCACGAGCAGATCCCTGCCGCGGGGAGCATTGTTCACCTTGACGTCCACCACGGCCTTTTTCTCGACATAGCGGGCAACCGTGAAGGAATAGTTCACACGCTTGAGCTCCATACGGACGCCCCTGATGGGCTCCAGCTCGATGATTCCGCTTCCGGAGCGCTCCACTCCCGAGAGGGAGAGGAACTTGGTCTGCACGGCGTTCACATACTCCACGTCCTCGGTGAGTCCATAAATCCTGACGGAATCGGGAATCACCTGGATTTCTGACGTGAGCATATACTGGCTGCGGCAGCTGATGTTGCTCTTGATGTCGATGGGGACTGTCTTGAACGATTTCGAAGCGAAGTCGAAGGTGAGCTGCTTGGTGTCGAAATAAGCCGGCTCGAACTTGTCGCTCAGAGCCTGGGCCACTTCCATATCAATATCCTCGGTCCATACCATAAACCTGCCCGGCACGCCTTCGACCGGGTGGAACATAGTTGGATCGACTTCGATATCTATCTTCTCGATACGGTTTCTGCGGAGTTTGCGCAGAAGGACATAGTAGCCGTCTCCCTTGCCCTGGAGGACAAGCATCTCGTTCGATACGGACTTCTCATCGAAACCGGCGAGCGATGTCGACACCTCCACGCTGTACTGCACGTAGGTGTCATAGCCGAGCGACATATCATACAGAACCCACACGAAGAGGGACAGTACAAGTGCTATCAGCATCACGTACCAGTCCGCCTTCAGCTTCTTCCAGCGCTCTGACTTGGAGACCGGCATAGAGATATTTATGCCTGCTGGGCATCCGAGAAGTCATTGACTACGGATGACTTGTCAACCTTGATCTTGACGTTCTGGTCAACTTCCAGCAGAAGGGTCTTTTCCTTGACCTCGACGACAGTACCGTAGATGCCGCCGATGGTGACAACCTTGTCACCCTTCTTGAGGCCCTGACGGAACTTTTCAACTTCTTTCTGTTTCTTCTGCTGAGGACGGATCATGAACAGCCACATTACGACGAAAATAAGGATGATCATGAGAAGGAAGCCCATGCTTCCGCCTGCCTGTGCGTTTCCACCTGCAGCAGTCTGAAGGAATAAAGTACTGAATTTCATAGTCTATCGTTTTTATCGTTATTGTTCTTTGGAAACCCTCTGTCCGCCGTCGAGAAGGCCGCGGCCGGTCTTCACTATCTCTCCAGACGCTATCTTGGCCTGGATGATCTTGTCCAGGAGGCCGTTCACGAACACGCGGCTGTTGACAGTGCTGTAGTATTTCGAAATCTCCACATACTCGTTGATGGTCACCTTCGCAGGGATATTGTCGAAGGCCACAGCCTCGGCTATGCCCATCACGATCAATGTGGCGTCGGTCGACACGAGACGGTCCGAATCCCAGTTGTCGAGGCTGTCGCACACGAGCTGGAAATACTCGTCGTAGTGCAGCAGGGAAACCTCCAGCAGCTTGAGGACGAAATCGCGGTCCTCGTCCTTGATGAACACGTCAGGAAGGATCAGGGGCCTGCCGTCGATCATATTGTCGATGGAATAGAGTATGTTGTTCAACACATAGTTGACATCGTCTATCCAGTAGAGGGAGAGCTCTTCGAGGATGGGACAGAGCGACTCGTTGTCTTCGAACTCTTCCTCGAATATCCTCCTGACAAGCATACAGTCCGCCTTGAAGGAATCTTCAGGAGAGTCCATATACTCCCTGTAGTAATCCGAAGCCGTCACCGATGCCAGCAGTTTCTTCACGAAGATGTCATATTCTCCCCAGACAAGGCCCTTGCGGCTGCTGTACTTCTGGAAACCGGCGTTCTCCTCCAGTGCGGCGAAGAAGCGGTTGTCCACGAACTTCATATTGGGATTCCTCTCGGCCTCGGTGGGATGGAACTTGTGCCTTGCAGCCTCTATCTTGTCGTATGCAACCTGCTTCAGGCTACCGCAAACATTGAGCAGGAAATAGTAAAGGTCTACAGTCTTTTCACAGGAGAGCAGCAGTTCTTTCCTGGCCGGTTCAAGAGCGGCCGCACCGTCCTGCCGAGTAGAGAAAAGAACTTTGAACGCCTTGATACGTAACAATCTGCGGTTAAGCATACAATCTCATTTTATCTGACAAAGATAGCTTATTATCATAAATGTTTTTATCTTTGTTAGAGAAATAATTAAAGAATTAGCGAAATGTATTTTGAGGATTACGACAATCATGGCGGACAGGAAAGAACCGGGGACGACGTGTATTCAAAGCCAGTGAGAGCCGGCAAGAGGACTTATTTCTTCGATGTCAAAGCCACCAAGGGCAATGACTACTACCTTACCATTACAGAGAGCAAGAGAAGAGTGGAAAGAGACGGCAAATTCGTCTACGACAAGCATAAAATCTTCCTTTATAAAGAGGATTTCGAGAAATTCTCCGAAGGGCTGAAAGAGGTCATCGACTTCGTCAAGGAGAAGTGCCCTGTGACCGAAGCCCGTCCCTATGAGGACAAGCCGTTCGACAAGGACTATTCGGATGTCAATTTCGACGAACTTTAACAGTGCCCCACAGAATTAAAAAGGCTGACTTCAAATGTCAGCCTTTTTTTATGATTCTTTCAGCTTGGGATATTCGATGCGTTCGTGGAATATCTGCTGCAGGAACTTCTTGAAGCTTGCCCTCACCTCCGCCACTTCCTTGAAGGTGATCTTGGCATCGGATATCTGCCCGTCTGCGATCTTTGAATCGATTATCGAATCCACGAGTTCGGAGATGGACTCGGGGCTGTGGCTCTTCAGGGTGCGGGAGGCGGCCTCGATGCTGTCCGCGAACATCAGCACGACCTGCTCCTTGGTATAGGGTTTCTCACCGTGGTAGCGGAAAGGATCCTGGTCTGCAGCGTCTCCCCCTTCGTTGACGAACTTGTTGTAGAAGTAATTGGTCCTGCTGGTGCCGTGATGGCTCTGTATGAAATTGATTATCAAGGCGGGGAGCTGATTCTTCTTGGCGAGTGCCACACCGTCGTCCACGTGCCTTATGATGGCCGCGGCGCTCTGCTTCGACGTCAGGCCGGCGTGATAGTCCACTCCCGAAGTCTGGTTCTCGATGAAGCACTGCGGGTTCATTATCTTGCCGATGTCGTGGTACAGGCCGCCCACCCTTACCAGGACGGGATTGCCGCCTATGTCACGGCAGGCACTCTCGGCCAGCGAAGCCACCTGGAGAGAATGCTGGAAGGTGCCGGGAGCCTTTTTCGACATCTCCTGGAGGACGGGGTTGCTGGTGTCGGTGAGCTCCCACAGACGGGAAACCGACACATACGAGAACAGCTTTTCGAACATGAAGATCAGCGGATAGCCTGCCAGAAGCAGCAGCGAATAGCCGAGCATGCAGCCTATTTCCACCCTGTGGAGTTCGTTTCCGGACGCCAGCGCATAAGCGATATACACCATAAACATCACCACGAAGACAAGCAGGGCGCTGAGGAACTGGCTGCGGGTCTTGCGCAGGAAGCGGCTCGCGCTGGTAAGCACCGCTCCGGCCAGCATGTTCATAAAGAACAGCTCCACGCCGCCGTCCATCATAAAGAGGAGCGGAAGCAGGGCCACGATGAACGTGGCATAGGCTGTAGAAGGCTTGAGCCAGGACTGGGCTATGATCACATACATCGCGAGCGGAACCAGCATCCTCCAGCTCTCGCTCAGATGCATCGAGATGGTGATCGCCACGAAGACGCAGAGCACCAGCACTGCAACGAAGACAAGCTGGCGGCCGTAGCGGAAAATGATGCTGTCGGTGAGCTGTATCGCACAGGCGAGCAGCCACAGCATTATGATGACGAAAAGGACGTGGCTGAGGAAGGATGACAGCAGGGAATCGTTGTAGCCGTAGTGTGACAGGTATTCCGCCTTGTATGAATCCAGCATCTGGACGATCTCCTTCGTCACGATCTCACCCCTCGAAACGATCAGCTGGCCGGCATATACGACTCCGCTGGTGGGTGACACATACTCCACGGCATTGCGGTGGACGAGCATAGTGGTCGCTTCGTCGTAGTTCAGGTTGGCGACCACGTAATCCCGCACGTGCAGGTCGCGGAAAAGAGAGTCCGTCAGGGCGGCGCCGAAACGGTCGGAAATCTTCTTCCTCAGGCTCGAGTAAGCCTCGTCGATCGAATAAAGTTCAGCCCCGGGAGTCTCGACGGCCCTCTTGCCTTTCTTCACGAAGACAACCTTGTCCGAAAGGTCTTCCGTCCATTCGCTGCCCACGACGCCTTTGTCATAGATGGACTGCAGTTCGGTAGCCGTGGCATATATGAAATTCTTGTCGGCAGAAGTTGCGGCCGAGGATGCGCTCTGCCTGAGCGATGAAACCTTCTCGTCCGACACTTTCGAAGCGTACTCGTAATAATCCAGAAGTTCGGAAGATTTCTCCTCCATCTCCATAAGGCGTTCTTCCTGCGTCTTCAGTATCGGGAAGTCGAACGGAGCCACCAGCGTCTCGTACATCCAGGTGCTGCCCATATGATAGTTGTACTTGAAAGTACCCTTCTTGGGAAACAGGATGAGCATAGCTATCCCCAGTGCGACAAATGTCACCGCCACCTTATACTTCAGCAAAAACGGTTTTATCTTCATACTGTCGGATTATAATAGGGCCGGCCTACGAGCCGAGCAACGCTTTGTACATCTTCAGGCAGATCCAGGCATCGGTAGCCGCGTATAGCTGCTGAGCGCGGGAGAGCTCCGAAGCCTCCCAGTTGGACAGCTGCTGCGCCTTCGAGACTTTTCTGCCGAGGATTATGGCAGTGAGTTTCTTGACGCTCTTGTCCTTGATGCCGTACTTCTCGGCAAACCACTGCAGGTCCATGAACCTTGCGGCCTCAAAGTCGGTGTATCTCTGCAGCCCCCTTATGTCATCGGACACGGCGGCGCCGACCTTGGTGATGCTGCTGCTGGCAAGTATGTCGGCAAGCTCCTCCGGAAGCCCGAGCTGCTGGAGGCGGAAAAGATATGCATTGGTCTCGCTGGAAAGCTGAAGCAAGGCAGTGCCGTTGCGGTGTGCCTTGTTGTTGAAGATGGGCTTGGTCTCCGTGTCGAAGCCGATGATACGGCTGCCGGACAGATGTCTGATGGCCTCGTCGAAATCCCTCCCCCTCGCAGTGATGACAGAGATGGGACCGTCGAAGGCGATAAGCTCCATCGTCTCGATCTCTTCCGGTGTCACGCTTTCCTTAAAAACCATAGAAATAACTGACTTTTTGCTTCTCGGCACGCAGCGCGAGGTTCCTGTCGCCGCGCAGAGTGCGATAGCATTCCACCGCTGCGCTCAGGGACGGATCCACGAAGACGATGTCGTCCGCCAGGATGCTGCGGTAGGGATATGTTCCGTTCACGAACGTGCTGCGGTATCTTTCGAGCAGGGCCAGGCAGCCGGCCCTGAAATCTTCATCCAGGCCTTCCACCATAATCACCTTCAGCGGCGACTTGGAATTGTCCACGCGCAGGTTGTCGATAATCTTGGCAAGGCCTTCCAGACTGTCGTCCGCGCCGATTATGGAAATCGACCTGGCGTTGCCGTTCTCAGCCGCCACCTTCCGTATGGCCTCTGAATATGCCTTGACGGCATCGTGGCTGCTGTCGCTCAGGGCGGCGACGGTAAGGGCGGATATGTTGTTGCCGGCAAGCGAATCGAACATAGCCCGCACTCCGGTTTCCATCTCCGAAACCGACTTGACCCCGGCAGGGTTGTACCTGCAGAGGGCTTCCAGATCGTCGATTCCGTCCGAAGCGGTGAGATAACCTCCCGCAACCACTATCTTGGAGCGTTCCTTCTCGAAGGAATCCCAGTAGCGGTCCCTCATAAGGAAGAGCGCGCTGCCGAAACAGTCGTCGTCGCTGGCAGCGGTATAATACTGGAAATGTTCACCTGCAAAGTCTGCGATTCCGTCACTGCGGCGGGCTCCTGTGATATTGTCGAAGCAGTCCATAGCCGTGATGGTCTCGAGCAGGGTCATACTGGTGGAGTCCGCATCGAAGATGCCTATCGGCAGGTTCCTCAGCTCTCCGTAATTCGAAAAATCCACGAAATTGACGGAAGCGGTGTCATACATCACTGCATTCACGGCTTCGGGCAGGATTATTTCGGAGTGCTCGGTGCGCTGCCTGCAGCTGCAGAGCAGCAGAGCGGTCAGGCAAAGGGCTGCCAGCAGGCTATTTCCGATATGTGAACTTTCCATATTCAGACTCTATGATGACTTTGGTATCTTCGGAAGCCTCCACCCTGCCCACAATGCGGGCTTCGATGCCGTATTTCGCACTGATGGCGGCAAGGTCGCCGGCTGCTGATTCGGGAACGTAGAGTTCGAGCCTGTGGCCCATGTTGAACACTTTGTACATTTCATCCCACGGGGTGCCGCTCTCGCGCTGGATGGCCCTGAAAAGAGGAGGCACGGGGAACATATTGTCCTTTATGACCGTGAGTCCGTCCACGAAATGGAGAACCTTGGTCTGGGCGCCTCCCGAGCAGTGGATCATACCGTGTATGTCGCGGCGGTGGGATGCAAGCATCTCTTTCACTACCGGAGCGTAAGTGCGTGTCGGAGACAGCACAAGCTTGCCGTAGGTGACGCCGGTCTCGGGCTCAATGTCGGTCAGCGAGCGGCTGCCGCAATAAACATATTCCGAAGGTGTGTGGGCGTCGTAGCTGTCGGGATACTTCTGAGCGAGGTATTTGCCGAACACGTCGTGACGGGCGCTGGTGAGGCCGTTGCTGCCCATACCGCCGTTGTAGCTGTCCTCGTAGACAGCCTGGCCATAGCTTGCAAGGGCCACGATCACGTCACCGGCTGCGATGTTGGCATTGTCGATGACATCCGAGCGGCGCATACGTGCCACGACCGTGCTGTCGACTATGATAGTGCGCACAAGATCGCCCACGTCGGCAGTCTCCCCGCCGGTCAGGACCATATCGATGCCGTATTCCTTCATTTTCTCCATAAAGGAAACGGAACCTGAAATCACTGCGGAGATCACTTCTCCGGGTATTAGATTCTTGTTGCGTCCTATGGTGGATGAGAGCAGGATATTGTCGGTCGCCCCTACGCAGAGCAGGTCGTCGGTGTTCATCACTATCGCGTCCTGCGCGATGCCGGCCCAGACGTCCATATCTCCGGTTTCTTTCCAGTAGAGGTAGGCCAGCGAGCTCTTGGTCCCCGCTCCGTCGGCGTGCATCACCACGCACCAGTCGGGATCGCCGCCGAGGTAGTCCGG
>JAGCFF010000157.1 GCA_017650285.1 Bacteroidales bacterium | reverse complement strand
TCAGGCAGAAGCAGACCGTCGCATAAGATCCAATTCCCTGGAATCGGGCGATGGGAACCGAGATAATTCCGGAGCTCCAGGTAAGGCAGACTATCCGCCCGCACCGGAGCAATACTTACTCCAGTGGGATCAGACTGCCAAACAGACCGGTGCCCAGGTCCCCGAAAGTACATAGAACCTGTTCCCCACCGATAGTCGTATGGCATTATCTGCTTTCCATCTTTTGTGGGCTGGACTATCGTATAAGTACCGACATTCATCAGATAGTCTTCGTCATCTATCGGAATTATGTCCAGTTCTATGTCAGCTCCTTCCCTGCTGCCACGAACACGCGCTACGTGGTGAGCCCAGATATCTTCATACATCGATTTGAATTCGATGGCAAATCCCCTGGTTCCGTATAGCAGTAAGTGAAGATGCGTATCTTCCAATGAAAAGGAAAGGACTGTTGCTTCACAGTTCGCCGCACACACCCCGACAATGTTGAATGCTATGCGGTAATCGTCTTCACAGACAAGAAACTGTGGCGTCAGTGCGCCGTCAGAACATAGGTGATAATAGCCGGAACGGCCTGTTCCGCAAGAATTGGCAGTCATCATAGTCGTAATATCTCCCCCTCGATCGTTCGCCACCGACGTGATGACGCGACGAGCAGTCGCTAGTTCAAAGTTGGAAAGATTATTTTGTTCCTGCAATAGCTTTCTCAGCCAAAGTGTGGCTCGATGAGCAGCTCTGTCTGGCTTTTTCCGCCAAAGTGTGGAAGGCGGATGTGGCTCAGATTGCGTGTGAGGCCGATTGGCCTTCCACAGCACCCGTTCCAAGGCCGGTGTGGAAGGGCGAACCCCGTTCTAGCACCCTCCTGCGTGGCCTCGCCTTCCACACTTTGGCGGAAAAGAGATCCTCCCGTCTGGCAGGAACAAAACGAGTAGAAGTTATAGCCTCGGCTTCTGGATGATGCAGACGATCAGCGAAACGAGATAGATTATGACACCATAAATGACAGGTATCATCGCCACTTTCCATCCGCCGAGCAGGACATCAGGAGAAACAAGGTCATAAACGCTGGAAACCGTTTCAGTTTGAAACTGAGCGACCTCCTGTAATGCAGTGAACATCTGGCGCACGCCCAGCAGTAACGATAAAAAGCCAAACGCCATGGCAAACGCACCGATTTCCTTCACCCAACGGGGAGCTTTCCACGCAGCGAAAAAGATCGCAACCAAAAGAGCAGTGAGCACCGACATAAAAACAGGGCCGCCTTCAACAAATAATCTGAACATAGCAGTAAGTATTAATTGGTTAGAGATTCTGTTGCAAAGGTACATCTCACCACGGCAGGATACTAAGTCAAATCCCCATCGACGATTGTCAAAACCCCACCTTCTCCAGTAAGGAACGCCAGTCATTGAAAAACTAATGATATATTTGTCTGCGAATGAAGCGGGCAATCATCATATTATACTGGATTCTTGCAATCGCTATGATTGCATCTGTCCTTGTCAGCATCGGATACAGACTCTCCGAATCCCTATTCATCGGTGCGCTGTTCCTTCCGGGAGCCCTTGCAGTCAAGTACTTTTTCAGCAAAGTGACTTTCAGCAACAGGGCTGAAGGAATCAAGAACTGCATTTTCATCACTTTGGGCGTGATAGCAGGAGAAATTTTCCTGTTCATCCTGGCTCATTGGACCATATGCAAGATGAGGGCTGACACACCTGACATCTACGAATGGCCGCAGGTGCCGGACCTTCTTGTAAATCCTGTCTTCATCGCAATTATGATCGGCGCTTTTTCCGTCATAAACATCTTGCTTGAGAAATGGCTTGACAAGAAATATCCTTCAGGCCCCAGGGCTGTCACCTTTCTGTCTGACAGAAAACCTATATCTCTTTCGGAAACTGAGATTCTTTATATTGAATCGAATGATTCCGTCACCACTGTCTTTGCAACAGAAGGAAGGGAATTCAGGAACAAGACCCCCATTTCCCAATGGGAAGCAACTCTCGGTGACAAGTTCGTCCGCATTCACAGGTCCTACCTGATCAACCGCTCGGCCGTATCCTCTGTCGAAGCCGGAACCGTTATAGTCGGTGACAAACAACTGCCGGTTTCCCGTAAGTACAAGGACAAAATCAATTGAGTATCCGGGAGCCGTGGAATTCGGTGGCGCCGGTGATGGCGGCGAGTTCGGGGAGGTTGGCGGGGGTGATGCCGCAGCCGGGCATTATCACTATACGGCCCGCGGCGTGTCCCACCAGTTCCTTCAGGATGAAGCGGCCTTCCCAGGCATCGGTGCAGTGACCGGAAGTGAGCAGCCGGTCGATGCCGAGGCTTATGATGTCCTCAAGCGCCTCGAAGGGGTCCCGGCACTCGTCAAATGCACGGTGGAAGGTTATACTCAGAGGACGGGCCGCGGCCACCAGCCGACGCATCAGGGCCATATCCACCGAGCCGTCGGGCCGCAGGGCACCGATGACCACGCCGTTCACACGCAGTTCCGCTTTCCGACCGTCCGCAGCTCTGTCGGTTCCGATGGCTTTGCAGAGCGCTATCGACTCCAGCATATCCCCTGCCTCCTCTTCGCTGTATACGAAATCTCCTTCGCGGGGACGGACAAGCACATTTACCGGCACTGTACCCGCGACGGCAAGAGCGTCTTTGATGAGACTTTCCGACGGAGTCACTCCTCCGACTTCCAGCCGCTCGCATAGTTCGATGCGGTCAGCACCGGCGGCGACAGCCTTAGAGACGGCTTCGATGGTCGGGCAGCATACTTCGCGGAAAAGTTTCATAACTGAAGCGGTTACAGCAGAGGAACGATTCTCTCCAGATCGGCAGCCAGGGAGGTGTTGTAGCCCTCGGAAAGGTAGACGATGCGGCCGAAACTGTCGCACAGTGCTATCACTGGCCGCTTATGCTCTCCCGGGAGAGTCTCAAGTATAGACACGTCCTTCCCGAAGACGGCGTTCTGCAAACCGGCCGGACGGGCCTGTCCCAGCACCACCACCGGACGCCCCCAGTCATTCAGGATTCGGGCGGCGGCTTCCAGCTCGGTGCGGGCGTGGCTTGTAGGCTCGTCGCGATGGCCCATAAATGCCAGCAGGAACCATCCGCGGCCGGTGGCTGAAATGAGCGACTGCGGCTCGTCGGAGCCGTCAGCAACGAACAACGCCTCCGGATCCATACTTCCAAGTACCGCAGGCTTTTCAGTTGCCTTGCGTACCTCAGGCACCAGCTCTCGTTCCTCACCTCCTGCGGCATTGAAAAACTCCAGCCGCGCGAGCACGCTGCCGTCGGAGAGCCTCAGACCGGTAGTCAGGAGATAATAGCCCTCGTCCACGCTCAGCACATCAGGCAGTCCGCTCTCATAGTCCAGCAGTTTCGTGTCGCCTTCGGGCGTTATCTGTGTCAGCGTATAGTCGCGGAAATATTTGTCTGAAGCAGGGTGCAGGAAAGCCTGGGGAGCCGTAGTTTCCACCTCTCCTGTCACCAGGTCATAGTTGGCATCGATTCCAAGGGTCCGGCAGAGGGCCACATAGAAAATCTTAAGTCCAAGCCCGTCGGTCTTGCGGGAACGCCAGACAGCGATGGGCGAAGTACGAAGTTCCTGCGGATTGCGGCCTTCCACCACGGTGATGTTCTCGTCGCACCAGCGGCGGACGGCCTCTGCATCGCTCAGTCCGTCCAGCTCGCCGAAAGCCAGGATCTCGGCACGATACGGCAGCAGATGCTCCAGCTCCACGCGCTGCGACCCGACGCCAATGATGGCGTCCTCCAGGACATCGTATCTCACGTCGGAAAGGTCTTTCTCGGAAAGAAGGCCCAGCACCCTCTCGGCGCTGCCCGGGTATACTTCACGGAAACGGGCCACAGAATGGTTCGTATGGTCGTGCGACAGGCGAATGGCATCTTCCTCGGCAAGCCGTACTGCATTTGCAGCCGCCAGCGCCGGGTCTATGTCACCCGCCAACGGGTCCTCCACCGGCGGCACGATGTCGACCTCGTCGCTGAAGACCTCGCCGTAGCTGTGATTCAGTTCGATGACGGTTTCTTCCGACGAAGCCACGGCATATCCGAAACGGCCGTCCTTCCAGGCCAGCACGAACATATCGCCAAGGCCCGTGTCAAGGGCAGCCCGGCCGTCCCTGTCGGTCTTGTAAGTCACCACATTGTAGAACTCGGCATAGTTGTATATGCGGAAGCTGACCGCAGCCCCTTCCACAGGGGTTCCGCCGCTCGTCACCGTCACGGCAGTACGCCGCACCGGCACGTAGTTCCGCACCACATTTATCTCGGTATAGCAGGGAGTGCGCTGGATCACGTCTTCCGGGCCGTCGTAATCGCCGTAGACCTTGGTATGCAGGATCATCGCCCTGGACACCGCGCCGTTGAACCAGGCGCGGTCCAGCATGGCCTCGGGCTCGCAGGCTCCCATAAAGTGCCAGTTGCCGTCCACCCAGACCTCAACCCAGGCGTGGTTGTCGTCTGTATGTGCCCATCGCGGAGTATAGACCTGCCTTGCCGGTATTCCTGCAGCACGCAGGGCAGCCACGGCCAGGACAGACTCCTCGCCGCAGCGTCCGAGGCCGCGAAGCATAATGGACTCTGGCCCGCCGGTGCGTCCGTCAGAAGGCTGGTAAGTAGCCTGCTCGTGGCACCAGTGATTGATCTCGAGAGCAGCCTCGGCCAGAGACATTCCTGCCACGCGGGCGCAGAGTGTGTCGGCATATGCGGTGCGGAAACCGTCCAGAGTCTCGTTGTTGACTCTCAGTGGCAGCACGAAATGGAGGAACTCCCGCTCGGGGATATCCCAGCCCATCCTGTCCCGTACCTCCAGCGTTTTTGCAACATTGTCTTCCCAGTATTCCCTGCCATAATGCAGGCTGTCGGGCAGCGGCATATATTCATACAGCCAGTCGGTGTATTTCTCCACCGGCCCCTTGCAGGAGACTGCAAGAAGTATGGCTGCGGCAGCGGCGATGACGGAAAGACAACGGAACTTCATCGGTTACAGGGAGGCTATGTTTTTCTCGTTCAGAAGGTTTTTGCCTTCGGTGGTATATGCATATTCTATGCGGTCGGCGTAATGCTCTTCAACCTTGCCGCGGACGACCTTCATAGTGGAGTTCATCATCCTGTTGGCGATGGTGAACGGCTCGTCGCAGATCACCACTGCTGCGGGCAGCCAGCGCTCAGGGAACAGGCCTTCGTGAGCCTTGCCCTTGCGGTAGCTGTCGATCTCTTCCTGAATCTTCCGGAGCATTGCTACCTTGCCGTCGCGAGATGCCGGGTCGAGACCCTTGGCCTTCACGAATTCAGCGAGATTGTCCTTTTCCGGAACTATCAGCACTATGGTGTAAGGAGACTGGTTGTTGTGGAGCACCACCTGTGAGACGAACTTCGACACTTCGGGCAGGCTGTCCTCGAAGCCTTCGGGTGAATACTTCTCACCGTCGGCAGATATCAGCAGAGACTTGAAGCGGCCCACCACATAGAGATAATCGGTGTCCCACGGGCAGATATAACCCATATCCCCGGTGTAGAGCCAGCCGTCTATCACGGTTTTGGCAGTGGCTTCCGGATTCTTCCAGTATCCTGCCATCACGTTCTCCCCGCGGATAACTATCTCGCCCTTCGTGCCAATGGGGACCTCATTGCCCTGCTCGTCGCAGATCTTGCAGTCCATCGGCTTCACCAGGCGGCCCGATGAGCCGAAGATGGCGTGGCCTTCGGAGTTCGCGCAGATGATGGGTGTAGCCTCGGTCAGGCCGTATCCCTGGAACATCGGCATACCCACGGCGCAGAAGAACCTCTGGAGCTCGATGTCGAGCAGTGCGCCGCCTCCCACGAAGAACCGCATCCTGCCGCCGAAGCTTTCTCTCACCTGCTTGAAGATCAACTTGTCGAAGATCCACATCAGGGGCTTGCGCCACCAGTTGAGGAAGCCGCCGCGGTTGTAGTATTCCTTGTTGTATGCTATGGCGTTCTTCACTGCGAAATTGAAGAGTTTCTCCACCTTCGGGCCTTTTGCCTTGATGCCGCTCTCGATGTTCTTCTTGAAGTTGCGGGCGAGGGCGGGCACCGAAAGCATAGCGTGGGGACGGGTCTCCTTGATGGCTGTCGGCACGTTCTTGAGGGTTGCAAGGGCGTTCTTGCCGATGGGCACGAATGCTATGCTGCCGCCGTAGTACATCATAGTGTACATTCCAGCCACGTGGGCGAAGCAATGGTCGAGCGGAAGTATGATCAGCAGCACTTCATTCTCGTTGAGAGAGATGACCGAACTGCCCTGAGCCACGTTGGCCGTGTAGTTGCGGTGGGTCAGCAGGATGCCTTTAGGGTCGGCGGTGGTGCCTGAAGTGTAGCTGATGTTGGCATAGTCATCGGGGCCCACCGAGGTATAGCGGTCCACGAATGCCTGGCGGTCGGATGCGAGGAATGCGTCGCCCATCTTCTGGACTTCAGACATCCTGATCTCGCCCTCCTGCAGGCTGTCCACATAGAATGCAGTGTCGTCGAATACTATGACCTTCTTCACTTCGGGACACTGGCCGATGATGGCGCGTATCTTGGGAAGGTGATTGGCTGACACCAGGATCCACTTGGTTTCGGAATGGTGTATCCTGAACAGCAGGTCATTCCCGTCGCCGAGATTGACGGAGAGCGGAACGTCGGTGGCTCCGGCGTACATAGCTCCGAGCTCGGCCATTATCCACATCGCACGGCTCTCGGAGAGGAGCGCTATTTTGTCCCCTTTCTCCAGGCCGAGTGCCATAAGGCCTGCTCCGATCCTGTAGGCTTCCTCACGGGTCTGCTGTTGCGTTATTTCGTTCCACTTGTCGCCCACTTTCTCCCTCAGGTAGACGTTGTCGGCGAACTTGCGGCTGTACTTCTCGACAAAGTCGATGATTGTCGGTCTTTCCGGATAGTTGTTCATATTGAGTGCTTAGGTTTACAGGCTACGAATTTAATCACAGTCAGCTTATTTGCCAAACCGAGAAAAAGTATATCTTTGCGCCCGTTTTTAAAACGGATGAAATGCTAAGAGGTTTATTGACAGTGCTGATGCTGGTGGCATCCAACTGTTGTATGACGATGGCCTGGTACGGCAACCTTAAATTCGATTTTGGAAGGGTATTTCCCAAATGGGGCCTGTTCGGCATCATCATAGTCAGCTGGGGCATAGCCTTGCTGGAGTATTGCTTCATGGTGCCGGCCAACCGGTTCGGCTTCCAGGGCAACGGCGGCCCTTTCTCCCTGATGCAGCTGAAAGTAATCCAGGAGGTCATAACACTGGTGGTGTTCACTACGATGTCTATCCTCGTCTTCAAGGGAGACCCCATCAAATGGAATCACCTTGCTGCATTCGGATGCCTGATTATGGCGGTTTACTTTGTTTTTAAAGGCTGAGTAAAAATTATTTGCATTAATAAAAAATATTTCTCACTTTTGCAGTCCCAAAAATTAAAGCAACCTCTCGTGTGAAGGCTTTTAAGTCGCGATGTTGCACTAAAGATTTGAACGATATGGATTTAATGAAAGTTGCCGAGCAGGCGATGGCACAGGACCAGAAGAGCTTCCCGAACTTCAAGGCAGGCGATACTATTACGGTCACTTATAAGATTAAAGAGGAAAACAAGGAGCGTCTCCAGAAATTCCGTGGCGTTGTGATCCAGCGTCGTGGTGCTGGCAGGACCCAGACCTTCACCATCCGCAAGATCTCCAATGGCGTAGGCGTTGAGCGTATATTCCCCCTCAACTCACCGTTCATCGAGAGCATCGAGGTCAACAAGTACGGTAAGGTACGCAGGGCACGCATCTTCTACCTCCGCAACCTGACTGGTAAGAAGGCCCGCATCAAAGAGAAGAAATACGTAGCGAAACCCGCTGAGTAATATTCGAACGGCTCCTTAGCTCAACTGAATAGAGCATCTGACTACGGATCAGAAGGTTACAGGTTTGAATCCTGTAGGAGTCACCAGAGCAAAGCTCAAGAAAACACACCCCGCACAAACGTGCGGGGTTTTTCGTGTGTCAGCCCCTCGGAGAAAGCTAGCTTTCTCCAGGGGGCTGCAGCACGAAAAAACAACCCGGCAGCCGATGGCTGTCGGGTGTGATTTTCCTCCCGCTTTGCCGTGACTCCGTTTCAGGAACTGGAGGCCCGTCAGGGCCGACAAATCCTGCCCACTACCTGCTATAGAACTCAATCGTCCTTACT
>JAGCFF010000024.1 GCA_017650285.1 Bacteroidales bacterium | reverse complement strand
CGCTTCTTCCGAAACGGGCTGCAAATATAGCCCTTCTTTTTATTTCTCCAAAAAATAATGCGGTATTTTTTCGTAAAAAAAACCGGCGATTTTGAAATCGCCGGTTCCAATATCGTAAAACGGCGTTTTTACAGTTCGCGAATCCAGATATTTCTGAAGCTTACAGGCTCGCTGGGATCTCCGTGTGCCTGGAGGAGGAGCTTGTAAGTGGTGTTCTGGTTAACCGGCGGAATGCCGATGTATGAAGTGGTACCGATGATCTCGACATCGTTGAGAACGATCACACCATTATATAATAAGGTAACTTTCGGTTTGGTCCTGTACTGGCCGAGCTTGTTGAAAGTAGGAGCAGTGAAGATGATGTCATAATACTGCCACTCGCCGTTGGGACGTGAAGGGTTAACCAGCGGAATAGTCTGTTTGTAGATACTGCCGACCATACCGTTCACATAGGTAGGGTTGTTGTAACCGTCGAGGATCTGGATTTCATAACCAGTGCTGCCGCCGATCTTGAGACCGGTGTTACCACGGCTCTGGCCGCTTCCTGTGATTCCCTCGGGAACACGCCACTCGATGTGCATCTGGAAATCACCGAACTCGCGTTTGGTGATGATGTCACCTGCCCTCTTGTTTACAGTGAGGAGGCCGTCGGCAACAGTCCACTGAGCTTCTCCGCCACCGCGTGCTGATTCCCATTCGTTAAGGTTTGAACCGTCGAAAAGGATGATAGCATCTGAGGGAGCGCCCCAGTTCTGGTTCTTTGCATCGAATTTACCAGGGGTTACTGTAGGGGGAACGGGCTCGTAGAACTCGGTCATCTCGGGCACCATCCTGGGATATTCCTGACCATTGGGGTTCTGGGTACCGCCGACCCTGCTGGGAGGAGTCTGAGGAGGCTGAGGACCGCGCTGCTGAGGGGCACCGGCGGGCCTGCCTGCCGGAGGAGTCTGGGGCGGCTGTGCAAGAAGCGAACCGCTGAAAACCATAATCAAAGCTGCTGATACAGCCAAAAGGATATTCTTCTTCATTTTAGTTAATATTATTGGTTGATAAACGATTTTTGCAAATATAATATTTTTTCATCGTATTTTTGCCTTATATTTCACAAAAGCTTTTTATGAAGACCAAAGCCCTCAACGCCGGCAGATTTTACACACGCAACGCATTCCAGCAATTTACCAAAAGCGGATCCATCGGAGGATTCATCCTGTTCTTTTGCGCAATCATCGCTGTAATCGTTGCCAATGTGCCCTGCCTGCAGCACCTGCTCAGGATCTGGGATATGGATATGGGCATCGAGATAGGCAAGTTCTCCATCAAGATGGACTTCATCCAGTGGATCAACGACGGACTGATGGCCATCTTCTTCCTGAACGTAGGTCTTGAGATAAAGCACGAGATACTGGCCGGCGAGCTGTCCCAGCCGAAGAAGGCGATGCTGCCCATCTTCGCTGCGCTGGGAGGTATGATCGTCCCCGCCCTCATCTATACCTTCTTCAATGCCGGCACCGCCAGCGTCAACGGATGGGGCATCCCGATGGCTACCGATATCGCCTTCGCGATGGGCGTGCTCGCGCTGCTCGGCAAGAGCTGCCCCATCGGCCTCAAGGTCTTCCTTACCGCACTGGCAATCGTGGACGACCTCGGCAGTATCCTCGTACTGGCGATATTCTACCCCACCCACGCCATCCAGGGCATATTCCTGCTCTATGCAGCCATAGTAATGCTCATCCTCTGGGGCTTGAACTTCCTGAACGCCCGCAGTCCCATGCTGTACATCATCCCGGGACTGTTCCTGTGGTATTTCATATTCAAGTCCGGCATTCACGCCACAATAGCGGGCGTGCTGCTTGCCATAACCATTCCGGCGAAGACCCGCATCAACGAGGTCCGCTTCTATACTAACGTCCAGCACCTGCTGAACAAGTTCAAAGCGGCCAGCCACGGTCAGCTTGAGGTCGAAACCACCCCCGAACAGCTCGACCTGCTCCACCAGATCAACAACCGCGTCGATGACATCAGTCCTATCACCGACCGTTTCCAGGTCGCCCTCAACACTCCTGTCAACTACATCATAATGCCGTTGTTCGCGCTGGCCAATGCAGGTGTGGCCTTCAGCGGTGAGATTTTCGCCGGCGGATACTTCCACATCGCGCTGGGTATTTTCTTCGGCCTGCTGCTCGGAAAGCCTATCGGCATCTTCCTCTTCAGCTGGCTGTCTATAAAGCTCAAGCTCGCGCAGCTGCCCAGCAGGTCTACCTACAAGCAGCTGTTCGCCATCGGCATGGTCGGCAGCATCGGCTTCACGATGTCCCTTTTCATCGACAACCTGGCCTTCAGCGACCCTGAAATGATTGCCGTGGGCAAGGCTGCGGTGCTCGTGACTTCGGCCCTCGCCGTCATCCTGGGCTACCTGGCTGTCAAGCTCACAGGCAAAAAAGAGGAGTAATTTCTCCGGCGCGTTTTGTATTTTCAAAAAAAGGCGTATTTTTGCAGACCTTTTCTCGAGAAGATAAGGAAGTTAAACTCATTATTAACTTTAAATAACACATTATGGCTGTTAAAATTCGCCTTGCACGCCACGGAAAAAAGAACTACGCTTTTTATCATATCGTGGTAACAGACGTCCGCTCACCCCGTGACGGCCGTTTCATCGAGCAGATCGGTAGCTACAATCCCAACACCAACCCTGCAACCATCGTTCTCAACAACGAAAGAGCTCTTTACTGGCTCAATTGCGGTGCCCAGCCCTCTCCCACTACCCGTCGTATCCTTTCATACGAAGGTGTACTCCTCAAGAAACATCTTGAAGGCGGCGTAAAAAAGGGTGCTTTCTCTGAAGCTGAGGCCCAGAAGAGATGGGATGCCTGGAAGGCTGAGAGAGATGCCAAGATCGCGAACAAGATCAGCGCTGTGAAGAACGCCGGCATTGAGGCTGCCAAAGCTGCCAAAGCTGCAGAAGCCAAAGTCAATACCGAACGTGCTGAAGCTATTGCCAAGAAGAAAGCTGAAGAAGCTGCCGCAAAGGCCGCTGCAGAGGCTGAGGCAAAAGCCGCCGCTGAAGCTGAAGCTGCTGCTGAGGCTCCCGCTGAAGAAGCTGCTGAAGAAGCTCCCGCAGAAGCTTAATTTCATGCGAATTCTCAAATCTTACGGAACCGAGGGCGGTGTCATTGTGAGCACTGCCGCAATTCCCGAGGATTTCGACATCAAAGAACCGGTATTCATCGATTTCGATGAACTGCCGGTTCCTTTTTTTATTGAAGAATTCAAGGCCCACGGCAGCAAGAAGGCATTCCTGAAGCTCGAAGACATCGACAGCCTGCAGGATGCCGAGGAACTGGTCGGCAAAGAGATCTATTTCAGTCTGGAAGACGAAGACGACTTCTCGGGATTCGCCGGGCTGGAAGTCTTCGACGCCGCCACTTCCAAAAAGGTCGGCACCGTCACTGAATATGTCGACATACCCTCTAACCCCTGCCTGGAAGTGGAAGTCGCCGATTCGGGCGAAACAGTCCTGATCCCCTGTCACGAAGACCTTATCGACAGGGTGGACGAAAAGAAGGGCCGTATTTTCCTGAGGATTCCCGAAGGACTTGTCTAATTCTCTACCTTGGCTTTGTAGCGGGTGTTGACGCACCCCTTGGAGATGCCGCGCAGCTTGCCTGAAATGAGCTTCTTGCGGATGGGAGTGGCGTGGTCGGTGAAGACTATGCCGTCGAGATGGTCTATCTCGTGCTGCACCATCCTTGCCGCGAAATCGTCGAAGGTCTCTTCCTTGAGTTCGAAATTCTCGTCGTAGTACCTTACGGTGATGACCTTGGGCCTTATGATGTCCGCATCGACGTCGGGAATGCTCAGGCAGCCTTCGTTATACTCGGAAGTCTCCTCGCTCTCGCTCACGATTTCGGGATTGATCATCTTGCGGTAGAAATCCTTGAGCTCCGGATATTTCTCGGTGAGGTCGGAACCGTCGACTATGATCAGGCGCTTGCTCACACCCACCTGGGGAGCCGCTATGCCGCATCCGTCCGCCTTCTTCATAGTGTCGTTCATATTGTCGAGCAGCTCGGTCAGGGCGGCATGGTCTTCCTTGCTGAGGTCTACAGGGGATGCAACCTCACGGAGAACCTTCGATCCATAGAGAAATATCGGTAGTATCATATCCTAATCTGTTTTTCTGTCCATAAAAGTCTGGAGGATCAGCGCAGCGCTCACCTTGTCGACGGCGGCCTTGTCCCTGCGGGCCATCTTCCTGACTCCGCCGTCGATAAGCGAACGGTGTGCCAGAACCGATGTGAAGCGCTCGTCCTCAAGGGTCACGGGGATGTCCGGGAAGTGCTTGCCGAGCTGCTTGAGGAAGACGTCCACATCGGCCGCAGCCTCGCTGGGCCTGTTGTCCATATTCATCGGATAGCCCACTACGAAGCGGACAATGGTCTCGTCCAGACTCAGTTTTTTAAGATAATCTATTATCTTTGCAGTTTGAACAGTTTCCACCGGAGAGGCAAACATCATCAGGGGGTCACTCATTGCAATCCCCGTGCGTTTTTTCCCATAGTCTATGCCGATAATCCTGTTCACAGCCTGCAAAGTTAACATTTATGTTGAAAAGACTTAAAAATATATTCCGCTTCCGGAGGAACTGGAGACTCACGGTCAGGGATATCGAGACGAATGCCGAGCTCTTCTCGAGGACCACGTCGAGAGGCTCTCTCGTGGCAATGGCGGCCATCGCAGCCCTGGTCCTGATCGCGGCCACATACTGCATCACGGCCTTCACCCCTGTGCGTCACCTCATCCCCGGCTATCCTTCGAAAGAGGTCAGGGCAATGCAGGAAGCCAACCAGCGCAGGATTGACTCTCTCGAGAACGAAGTGTCGCTCTGGGCATTCCAGGTCAACAACATTCAGCGCATCGTCACGGGCAGGGAGCCCATCGATATGGACAGCCTCCGCGTGATGCAGAAAGATTCGGCTTCCAGCCTCTACAGGCAGCTTTACGCGCAGAAAGATTCCATCCTTCGCAACGAAGTCATCAGCGAAGAGACTTTCAACATATCGTCCCGCGGCAGGAACATCGAGCAGCTCGAGGGCATCCACTTCTTCACCCCTGTGAAGGGTATCATCACCCAGAACTACAACGTAGCCACCGGCCATCCCTACATTGACATCGCCGCGGCAGAAGACGAGATCGTCTATTCGGTGCTGGACGGCACGGTCATCAGCGCAGGCTGGAACGACGACACCGGCTACACCATCCAGATCCAGCACAGCCACAACCTGGTATCGATCTACAAGCACAACTCCCGTCTGCTCAAGAAGACCGGAGACAGAGTGTCTGCAGGCACTCCCGTGGCAGTTGTCGGCGACACCGGTAAGCTGAGCTACGGCATACACCTGCATTTCGAGCTCTGGCACAACGGAGAAGCCATCGACCCTACCGAATACATAAAGTTCTAGAATGGATATCCCCAAAAGACATATCGCGATACTGGGCTCGACAGGCTCCATAGGCACTCAGGCCCTGGATGTGATCGGCCAGCATCCCGAAGCCTTTCAGGTGGAACTCCTCACTGCTAACAGCAACAGCAAGCTGCTGACGGAGCAGGCCGCACGCTTCCGCCCGAACGCCGTCGTCATCTGCGACGAAAGCCGTTACGACGAGGTGCAGTCGGCACTCGATCCCCTCGACATAAAGGTGTTCACGGGCATCGATTCCATCTGCAGGCTGGTCCAGAGCGAAGACATCGACATAGTCCTGACCGCTATGGTCGGGTTCAGCGGACTGCGGCCCACCATCGCCGCCATCGAGGCTTCCAAGACAATCGCACTTGCCAACAAGGAGACCCTGGTCGCCGCAGGAGAGATAGTGACGGGCATGGCAAGGCAGTTCAAGGCCCCGATAGTGCCGGTAGACTCCGAGCATTCAGCGATATTCCAGTGCCTTGCAGGGAACTGTTCCCCCATAGAAAAGATACTGCTGACAGGATCGGGAGGCCCTTTCCTCAACGCAACCAAGGAAGAAATATTCAACGCCTCCAGGGAGCAGGCGCTGAGCCACCCCTGCTGGAAGATGGGCGCGAAGGTGACAATAGACTCTGCAAGCCTTATGAACAAGGGGCTGGAGCTCATCGAAGCCCGGTGGCTCTTCAACACCGACCCGAAGGACATCGAGGTGGTGATACACCCCCAGTCCATCATACATTCGATGGTGCAGTTCCAGGACGGGACCGTGATGGCCCAGATGAGCATCCCCGATATGAGGATCCCCATCCAGTATGCCATCGGCTATCCGCTCAGGCGCCGTCTCGACACCCGCCGCATCGACTTCGCCCAGCTGGCGTCGATGACTTTCTTCAAGCCTGACACGGAGCGTTTTCCCTGTCTCGGTTACGCCTATGCCGCCCTCAAGGAAGGGGGCAACGCCACCTGCATTATGAATGCTGCCAACGAAGTGGCCGTGGCCGCATTTTTGCAGGGAAAAATCCGCTTCGGACAAATCCCCGAGGTAATTGACCACACGATGACGGTTTCCAGCATCGTCCGCACTCCGGACCTGGAATCGATCTACCAAACCAACGATTCGGCTCGCAGGACAGCCGAAGAATACGTCAACAAATTGTAAATATGGTTGTCTTAGTCAAGATAGTACAAGTCATATTCGCCCTCTCGCTGCTGGTTCTCGTGCACGAGTTCGGGCATTTCCTTTTCGCAAAGCTCTTCAAGATCAGGGTCGAGAAGTTCTATATGTTCTTCAACCCCCAGTTCTCGATAATGAGGGTCAAGAAGTTCAAGGGCAAGCTGCATTTCAAGTTCTTTTCGAAGAACGTTCCGCAGATCGAAGCTGACGCCGACCGCAGCGTCCTGGACGACAACGACTGGAACAAGTATCCCGACAATACAGAATACGGCATCGGCTGGGTTCCGCTCGGAGGCTACTGCGCAATCGGCGGAATGATTGACGAAACTAAGAAGGCCGACCAGCTCAGCAAGGAGCCGCAACCCTGGGAGTTCCGCACAAAACCGGCATGGCAGCGTTTCCTCGTCATGTTCGGCGGT
>JAGCFF010000156.1 GCA_017650285.1 Bacteroidales bacterium | reverse complement strand
GGAGTGTCGTACTTGCGCAGCGGAAGCTTGTAGAGGTAATTCCTGGCGCCTCTAGGGAATGAGCTCGAGAGCGTGTTGCCGAGCAGGTACATATATTTTCCGTCAGGGGTGAACAGCGGCTGCTGCTCCACAGAAGCGGAGTGGGTAAGGTTCTTCAGGCTGTTGTCCGAAAGGTTCAGGACGAAGATGTCCGGCTCGAACATATGCATCGCGTCGAAGGCGAGCCATTTGTCATCGAACGAGAACGTGATGTCGTAGCCCTCGAATGACCAGAACTCGGCGTCAGCCACCTTGACGGTGGTTCCGGCCTTGACATTGTGTAGCATCACTGCGCGGCTGCCGTCGATGAAGGCCAGCATATCGCGCTTGTGGTTCATAGCGAGGCTGGTGACATTGTTCTGGGAGAGGAATACCGGAGCCTCGGGCGAACTGCCGTCGGCTGCGATCTTGTAAAGGTCGGTCCAGCCCTTGGTGGTCCTTATGTAATAGATGGTCTTGCTGTCGTCAGCCCAGGCCACATCCATAACGCGTTCGTCGGCAGGGGTTTCGAGCTTCTGCAGATACTTGCCCTTGGTGTCGGCTACATAGATGCCTCCGCGGATGACGAAGGCGAACTTCTTGCCGTCGGGAGAGACGTCGGCTGCATTGGGAGTCTGGCCTGCGAACGAGCGGCGCACTTCCACGCTGCCGGAAGCCACTGCAATCTGGGGAACCGATACCCTGCCGCTTGCGGGCTCCAGCACGGTGATCTCATAATCTTTCAGGAAGACCATAGCAGAGCCGTCGAAGGCCAGTGAAGGGTACTGTACCGACTTGTCGAACGTGGTGAGCTGCTGGGGCTTGCCGCCCTTCACGTACTTCACTATGTTGGACTCTTTGTTGAGCTCGTCGCTCACGTAGTAGATGTTGCCGTTCCTGTCGGCCATCGGCCACTGGTCCTTGCCGATGTAGTCGGTCAGCTCGGTGTATGTCTTGCTTGACGGATTCCAGCACTTGATGTTGGGGTTGTGGTCGCCGACATAGCGCTTGCGGGTGGGGAAGCTGATGCTTTCCATAGACTCGTTGAAGAGGAATTCGCCTGTGGCGGGATTCTCTACGAGGTTGACTATAGTGTTGAAGTATCCGTCGAACACCAGCTGGGGGGTACCGCCATTGACGGCCACCTTGTAAGTGGTCTTGCGGGCACTGCCTCTGGTCGATTCGAAATAGATCCAGTCGGATTTTGCAGACCACGACACCGGAACGTCCGGAGCTTCGTGGAAGGTCAGCTGGACGGCCTGTCCGCCTACCACCGGCACCACGTAAACATCGTTGTTACCCTGGATGTCGGAGCTGAAAGCCAGCCACTTGCCGTCGGGAGACACCAGCGGGGAGTCCTGGACACCCTGCATAGTGATCACGGCCGTAGCCTGACCGCCGGCAACCGGTACGGAATAGATGTCACCGTCATAGCTGAAATAGATCTGCTTGCCGTCAGGAGAAAGCGACGGGTGCGATGCGAATCTGATATTGTCTGCAAGAGCAGCGTTGGAAATGGAGAGCAGCGCAATTGCCGCAAAAAGGAACTTCTTCATAATAGCCAGTTATAAAAACACCTCAAAAATACGGAACATTGTTTAATTTTGCACAATATGAAACGTCTGATACTGCTTTCCGTTTTTGCCGCGCTTCCACTGTTCAGTCTTCTGGCACGTGAGTATCAGGTTTTTGGTCCTGAGGGCGGTATTGCCATCAAAATGACTCTTCCTGACGGTTTCGATACCGGCAGCGACAAATGTCCGATGGTGCTCCTGATGCACGGCATCTTTTCCAGCAAAGATATCAATCCTATGCCGACTCTTGCGAAGGAGCTGGCTGCCCGGGGCATAGCCTCCGTCCGCTTCGATTTCGACGGCCACGGCAAGAGCGAGGGCCGTATGCAGGATATGACCATAGAGAAGGAACTTGCCGACGCAAAGGCTGTGTGGGATTATGTCAAGGCCCTTCCTTTCGTGAGCAGCGTAGGCCTTCTGGGCCATTCTCAGGGCGGCGTTGTCGCCTCTATGACTGCAGGCCGCCTGGCGTCTGCCGGAACCGCTCCGGAAGCTGTCGTCCTGATAGCTCCCGGCTCCGTGATAAAGGACGCCTGCCAGGGCGGCAAGTTCTTCAACGCCACTTTCGACCCCAAGGATCCTCCGGAGTTCATCCGCTGCTGGGGCTTCATGAAGCTGGGCAGGGAGTATCTCCTCACTACCCAGGAACTCGACATATACGGTACTGCGGCCGACTTCAAGGGTCCGGTGCTGCTGCTCCACGGAACAAAGGACGGTATCGTGCCGATGTGGTGCAGCGAGAAGTACCTGGAGACTTACGGTGACCACGCGGAGCTGAAGCGGATAGAAGGGGAGAACCACCTTATCTCAAAGAAGAAACAGATTGTCGCCGACGAGGTGGTATCGTTCTTCGAGGAGAATCTCTGAGATGAAATCACGCATTTTCATAGCAGTCCTTCTGGCTGCCATTGCAGGCTCAGCCTATGCACAGGAAGTCGATTCCCTGGAGGCGACCGTATTCACGGCCCGCAACGAGGCCAACTATCTGTCAAGGGGGAAGGAACTGCGCACTGAAGTGATCTCATCTGCAGGCCTTATGAAGATGGCCTGCTGCACCCTTGCCGAGAGTTTCGAGAATTCGGCAAGCGTCTCGGTGGATTATGCGGACGCGACCACCGGAGCCCGCCAGATAAGGCTTCTCGGCCTGTCCGGCATCTACACCCAGATGCTCGACGAGAACCGGCCCACGATGCGCGGAATCCTTGCTCCATACGGACTGTCTTATGTCCCTGGCCCCTGGCTGGAGAGCATCCAGGTGGGCAAGGGCTCTCCCTCGGTAGTTAACGGAACCGAGTCGATCACCGGGTCCATCAACGTGGAGCACCACAAACCCACCGACGGCAAGCCGCTGTTCCTGAACGCTTCCATTATGGATGACACGAAGGCCGACTTCAACATATCATCTTCACTGCGTCTTACGGACAACCTGTATACGGTATTGCTCGGCCATGCCGACCACAATTTCCGGACTTATGATATGAATACTGACGGTTTTGCCGACGAACCGCAGCTGACTCAGGTGAATGTCGCAAACCGCTGGCTCTGGTATTCTCCCGAAGTGCAGATACGCTGGGGACTTAGGTATGTGGCTGACCGAAGACTGGGAGGCCAGACCGCCGGTCCGTGGAAGTCCGACATTGCCAACAATCTGGCCGGCGCCTATATGAAAATAGGCCGCGCCCTGGGCGAAGGCGACGAATCCAGCATAGCGCTCGTGGCTGATTACACCCTGCAGAAGACCGGTTCTTCTTTCGGAAACAACGCCTACGATGCGTCCCAGCACAGTATCTTCGCCAACCTCATATACCGTAACGCCTTCAGCGACGAACACGAACTGATGGCCGGCGTGAACGCGACTGCCGATATGCTGCTGGAAGATATAGCAGGAGGCGGGCAGCTGCTCCGCGGCGTCAGGAACCGTCCCGTGCAGATAGCCCCCTATGCAGAATATACCTACAGGAACGGAGAGCGTCTGGCCGTAATCGCCGGGTTCAGCGGAACTCTCATTCCCGGCTACGGATTCTATCCAGTCCCGAGACTGACTATGCGTTACCAGCCCGCGGAGCCTTTCATCATCCGGCTCAACGGCGGGCGGGGCCTGCGCCTGACAAATCCGGTCGCTGACAACATAGGCATACTGTCGACAGGAAAGAGGCTGGTAGGAGACTTGTCTCAGAGACTCCTTGAGGATGCTTGGACCTTCGGAGGCAATGCGACCGTATACTTCGGCGAGAACTCCTATTTCAGCGTGGACTATTTCCAGACAAGGTTCGCATCGGCCCTTCTGGCCGACAGGGAGGCCGCCGATGCCATTTCGCTGTACTCACTTGACGGACACGGGGCGTGGTCGCACAACGTCCAGGCCGATCTCAGCGTCGAGCCTTTCGACAGGTTGACGCTTACCCTGACCGGCCGCTATACCGATGCAAGGGTCTGGCAGCCGTCCGGAGAAATCCGCGAGATTCCGCTCTCGCCCCGGATGAAAGCGGTTCTGAACGCCCAGTACAAGATAGGAGCCAACCGCTGGATCATCGATTTAACGGCCTCGCTCAACGGCTCTTCGAGGGTCTATGATTTTATGAAGGATCTGCGCGGAGCGGACGGGATGCTGCTCTATCCGGAAGGTC
>JAGCFF010000155.1 GCA_017650285.1 Bacteroidales bacterium | reverse complement strand
GAAATCGCATAATTAAAACGTTTAGATTATGGCTCACAAAAAAGGTGTCGGTAGTTCAAAGAACGGCCGCGAATCGGAAAGCAAACGCTTAGGCGTGAAATTGTTCGGCGGACAGGTTGCCAAAGCTGGCAATATCCTCGTACGTCAGAGAGGTACGGTCCACAATCCTGGCCAGAACGTCGGAATGGGCAAAGATCATACTCTTTACGCTTTAACTGACGGTGTCGTTTCATTCAGGAAGACCAGGGAAAACAAATCATACGTATCTGTACTCCCCGCTCAGGAAGCCTGAGTGCACTTCAGAGACTTAAAAGAGAGCGCTTGATTCAAGTGCTCTTTTTTTTGTTTATATTTGTGTATTATGATCTGGATAATATTCATCGTTCTGACAATTCTGAGCATGCTCGTGCAGGGCACGCTCAAGAGCAGGTTCGCCAAGTATTCACAGGTGCCGCTCAGCACCGGGCTGACCGGGGCACAGGTTGCCCAGAAAATGCTTTATGACAATGGCATCTATGATGTCAGCGTAGTGCCCACCAACGGCTCTCTCACTGACCACTACGATCCCACCAAGAAGACCATCGCCCTGAGCGAAGACGTGTACAACAGCTGCAGCATCGCAGCGGCCGCAGTGGCTGCCCACGAGACAGGCCACGCAGTGCAGGACGCCACATCCTATGCCCCCCTGCGTATGAGGAGCGCCCTCGTTCCGGTGGTCAAGTTTGCGTCTATGACAGTACAGTGGGTGATACTTGCAGGCATGATACTCATCAACGTCTTCCCCGACCTGCTGTGGATCGGCATAGCGCTGTTCGCGATGACCACCCTCTTCAGCCTGATCACGCTGCCCGTGGAGGTCAATGCCAGCAGCCGTGCGATAGCCTGGCTCACCCAGTCGGGTGTTGTCGACTACGACACCAGGCCTATGGCCGTCGACGCTCTGAAATGGGCTGCATACACTTATTTCATAGCCGCCATCAGTTCTCTGGCGACCCTCCTCTATTACATTGGAATAGCAAGACGATAATCCTATGAAACGTTTTCTGACAATAGTATTCGCAGCGGCTGCGATACTGTCATTCACTTCGTGCAGAAAGACCGTCCTCTTCAACGGCAGGAACTTCGACAACTGGGAATTCTTCCTTGTCGAAGACGAGTTCGGAGACCAGGTTCCCTTCGACCAGGTGTTCGGAATCACCGACGGGAAAGAGCTTGTGATCCTCGGCGAGCCGTACGGCTATATGAGGACCAAGGAGCCCTATTCGAACTACCATCTGCACGTAGAATATCTGTATCCTGAAGTTCCCGGCAACAGCGGCATCTTCATCAACGCACAGGTGCCGCCCGACCGCAAGTGGCCGCCCTGCCTCGAGAACCAGCTGTCAGCGAACAGTGCAGGAGACTTCCTGATGATCAACGGCACCGACTGCAACGAAATCACCGACGAGATGCGTGCGTGGGCAGCGGAGCGCGGCCGCAGTCCCAGGCTCGAAAAGAAAGAGGGACCGAAAGAGTTCATCGTCGGAATGTGGAATATTGTGGACATCACCTGCGAAGGCGGCCACATAACCACATTCATAAACGGCGTACTGCAGAACGAGTGCACCGGCTTCACATACGACAGCGGTTACATCTGCCTTCAGAGCGAAGGCAGCCCTATCCTGTTCAGGAATATCTGGCTGGAAGATCTCTAGTTACCTGAGAGCAGCCCTGTGCTTGTTCTCGAAAGCGCCGAGAATCTTGCCCATAATCCTTTCGACATCGTTGTCGGTGAGGGTCTGGTCAGGATTCTGGATCACGAAATTCATAGCATACTGCTTCTTGCCTGCAGGAATCTTGTCGCCACGGTAGACATCGAACAGCGACACGTTCTTGAGCATCTGCTTTTCTGTCTGGAAGGCAGTCTTGCGCAGCTCGCTGAATGATACGTTCTCGTCGAGCAGGAGCGCCAGGTCGCGGCGTACTTCCGGATATCTGGGCATCTCTTTGTACTTGACGCGGTTGCGGCGGACGATTTCGAAGAGCACGGGCCAGGAGATCTCAGCTGCAAACACCTGCTGCTTGATGTCGAATGCCTTGAGCAGTTTCTTCGAAACGGTACCGATGACAGCGAAGGTCTTGCCCTGGAGTTTGTATTCCATTCCTTCAGCGAAAATGTCTTCCGGAGCGGGAGCCGCCTCCATAGCGTAGAGGTCCATACCCAGGCGTTTCACCAGTGTCTCGAGATATCCCTTCAGAAGGAAGAAGTTTCCTGCGGGAACCTCGTTGCGCCAAGCCTTCTCGGCAGGAGAGCTCATCAGCAGGACCATACTTGTATGTTCGCTGTAGTTGGCCAGGTTGTTGCCGCTCAGAGGATCGTCCTCGCGGGCACGGTAGCTGTACACATTGCCTATTTCGTAGAGCCTGAGGCTGCCGCACTGGCGTTTGATGTTGTATGACACGACCTCGAGACCGCCGAAGAGCAGGGTCTGACGCATACTGTCGAGGTCTGCGCTGAGCGGATTGAGCAGCTTGACAAGCTTTGAATCCGGATAGGTTTCAAGACCTTCGTAGTATGCACTCCTGGTAAGCGAGTTGTTCATTATCTCGAGGAAACCGTTGTGCGTGAAGAAGTCAGACACTTCCTTGCGGATGACTTCGTTGTCGGGATGGCTGGTGGGGCTCACTGAAACCCTCATTCCTTCGGGGAATTCGACGTTGTCGTAGCCGTAGATGCGGAGCACCTCTTCCACCACGTCGCATTCGCGGGTGACATCCACGCGGTATGCGGGAACTGCCACGCGGCAGCCTTCCTCGTATCTGCCGAGTATCTCGAAACCGAGGTAGGTAAGTATCTCGACTATCTTGTCGGCACCGATCTTCTTGCCGATGAGAGATTCCATCCTCGCAAAATTCAGCTCCACCTCAGCCCTTTCGTTCCTCTGGGGATAGAACTCCTGCACCTTGCCCACAATGTGACCGCCGCCGAGTTCGGCGATGAGCATAGCCGCCCTCTTTGCAGCGTACATCGCATTGTCGATGTCGATGCCGCGCTCGTAGCGGAACGATGCGTCGGTCTGGAGGGCGTGCCTCTTCGAAGTCTTGCGGATATATACGGGGTTGAAATATGCGCACTCCAGGACCACGTCGCGGGTGGCTTCGGTCACGCCTGAATCCTCGCCGCCGAACACGCCTGCGATGCACATCGGGCCCTTTGCATCTGCGATGACCATATCATCTGCAGTAAGTGTCCTCTCGATGCCGTCGAGGGTGACGATCTTCTCCCCTTCCGCAGCCTTGCGTACGATGACCTTGCCGCCGTCGATCTTCGAGATGTCGAAGACGTGCAGGGGCTGGCACATCTCGTTGAGGATGAAGTTGGTCACATCCACCACGTTGTTGATGGGATGCTGTCCTATAGCGTTGAGACGTTCGCGCAGCCAGTCGGGTGAAGGGCCTACCTTGACGTCCTTGATGGTGATGCCGATATATCTCGGAGCTCCGTCGGGATCGATCACCTCGACAGGAACTGCATCTCCGGCTTCCGTGGCAAAACCTTCGACTGAAGGAAGAGTCCATTCGGCAGGGATGCCGTTGAGCTTGCAGTATGCATAGAGGTCGCGGGCGGCGCCTATGTGGGATGCGCCGTCGATGCGGTTGGGAGTCAGGCCTATCTCATATACGGTGTCGCTCTTGAGATTCAATGCCACACGGGCAGGAGTGCCGGGAACAGCTGAATCGTCGAGAACCATAATGCCTGAGTGATCCTCTCCGATGCCGAGTTCATCCTCTGCGCAGATCATTCCGAAGCTTTCAACTCCGCGGATCTTGGACTTCTTGAGCTTGAGCTCTTCTCCCTGGAGATTGACCAGTTTCGTACCTACGGTGGCCAGAAGCACCTTCTGACCTGCCGCCACGTTGGGAGCGCCGCATACTACCTGCAGGGGTTCGCCTGAACCGATATCAAGTTTGGTTACGTGCAGGTGGTCTGAATCCGGATGCTCGGTGCATTCCAGCACGTGGGCTACAACTACGCCCTCAAGCCCTCCGGGGATCTGTTCTACGGTTTCTATATGCTCGACCTCGAGGCCGGTTGATGTCAGTATTTCAGCTACTTTCTCAGGTTGAAGATCGAACTTCAGATAGTCTTTCAACCAATTATATGATATAGTCATATTTTATTTGAATAAGGATTCAATAAATTCTTTCTTGTCGAAGGGACGCAGGTCCTCGATCTTTTCGCCTACACCTATGAGTTTGATGGGAATCTGGAACTGGTCGCTGATGCCTATGACCACGCCGCCCTTGGCAGTGCCGTCGAGTTTGGTGACGGCAAGGCAGGTGACATCGGTGGCCTTGGTGAACTCCTTGGCCTGGACGAAGCCGTTCTGCCCGGTGGAGCCGTCGATCACAAGCATCACGTCGTGAGGCGCATCGGGAATAACCTTGCGCATCACGTTGCGGATCTTGGTGAGCTCGTTCATCAGGTTGACCTTGTTGTGGAGACGTCCGGCAGTGTCGATGATAACCACATCGGCATCCTTGGCCACGGCACTCTTGACGGTGTCGAAAGCCACGCTGGCAGGATCGCTGCCCATCTGCTGCTTAACGATCTCGACACCTGCACGCTCGGCCCAGATTGTCAGCTGGTCGACAGCGGCTGCACGGAATGTGTCCGCAGCGCCGAGGATGACTTTCTTGCCTTCGTTCTTGAGCTGTGAGGCGAGCTTTCCGATGGTTGTGGTCTTGCCGACTCCGTTGACTCCGACCACCATAATGACATAGGGCTTCTTTGAGAAATCGAAGATATCGTCAGTGTCGTTGCCGTCGGCGCAGAGCATATCCTCAATCTCTTCGCAGAGTATCTGGTTGAGCTCGT
>JAGCFF010000154.1 GCA_017650285.1 Bacteroidales bacterium | reverse complement strand
GGAAGAATGTCGCGTAGCCGGACTCTCCGGTGACGGTATTGACGGTAGTCATATAAATCGTGGCCGACCTGGACAGAGTGCCTCCGTCATAGACGAGGAAATACTTTACCGGCGAGTCCTTCTTTCTCTTGTCTATTTTCAAGGGAGCTATCGCACGGGTGATGTCTATCTGCCAGATATCGTACTTTCCGCTCAGGTAGACATATCTGGAGTCCACCCTCCAAACCGGGTCTATACCGTTGTCGAAGGAATCGTCGACATCGTCGCAGGTGATGCAGTAGGTGTAGTCCATACGGTTGTCGTGCATATAGTATTGCTTGTCGGTCGCATTGAACGTAAGGCAATACTTGCCGTCAGGAGAGGGATAATCCTTGTTCTGGGCGAAAACCGGAACAGCGGCGGCCAGACATATCAGAATCAGAATAAAGCGTTTCATAGTCATTTAATCATTCAGCAGAAAGTCCAGCATCGAGCTCATTATGTGGTCGGTCTGCCTGGTCGAGGTGAGCGCCTCGATGGGGAAGCCGAGCGACACGCATCTGTAGTCCTTGCCCTTGTAGGCCACGCCGGCAGAGATGTTGCTGTCGCCGTATCTCATCACGGTGAAGGCGTTCTTCGCCGGAACAAGCCCGTCGGCGGCCTCTACGCAGTAGACATCCTTGCCAGGCTGTGTGTTGATGTTGTAGAAGCTGTCCTTGCGTATGTTGAACTTGTTGTCGACGGTTTTGACAAGGCCGTTGGACGTAGCGTCGTAGTTCATATAGCTGTATTTGAGGACATCCCTTGCAAAGGCGATCTCGGGGTCGAGGACTTTGCGGCGGTACTCTGCATCTGCCTTTATGTCGTATATGAAATGATGGCTGTCGGAGGCAATGTTGGCACCGGAGATGAGAATCCTGCCGCCTGCGGCCGTATAGCTCTTGAGGGCTGACATCAGATCGGGAGTGAACACCACGTATTTCAGGTTCTGCTGCAGCGACTCATAGGAGTTCTTGCGCAACGCTCCCGTTACGGTGCGGATCTGCTTGCCGCATATCACGTCGACGGCGGGGTAGGAGCTCAGCTTGAGACGGCCTGCCACTGATGCAGCGGCAGAGGTGAAACTGTAGCCGGCCTTCATTATGGCCGCGCCGTGTATCAGGGGATAGTCGAACGTGTTGCCTGCGAAGACGGCGCCTTCGTACTGGTAGGATGAAGCGCCGAAGCCGGGATTGTCATCGTCGACCCATTCGAGGCGCCTGTCGAACTCCATCATAGGGCCTACATAGGCTATCTCACGGTGATAGGCCACTCCGGCATCCACTCCGTCGAGGAAACCTGCTCGTGACGAATCGGCAGTAGCATAGGAAGCTCCGGCGGCAACCCTAGTGAAGTTGTTGAGCACAAGCACTGTGCTTGTAGGGTTCTTGCTGTTGATGCCGGCAGACAGTATCTCGCTTTCGAAGCTCTCTCCGCCGGTGTTGACTGCAGTCACCTTGAAGCTGTAGATCCTGTCGGGCTCCAGCCTTGCGGAATAGGTGTTGGTGGCCACGAAGACACCGTTGTCGAAACCACTGATACCGTTGCCGGGCTCGCTGCCGTCGTAGGTCACGGCTTCAGGATCCATAACGCGTGTGTATACGATATAGCCGGTGGGATCGGCTGTCTCCTCGAGCTTGTCGAGCCGGGGCTGCCACTCCAGTTTCGCGGTCCTTCCGTCGAGAGTCACCGAGAAGTCCTTGACGGGCAGTGGCTGGACCACATAGTCCTCGTCGTTGATGTATGCCAGATATTTCAGGATGCCCTTGTAGATGGCCCTCGACGCGATGAAACGGAACGAAGGGTCGAGACCGAGGCGCATATCCGCGAAATTCTGATGGGAGAGGAGCTCCAGCAGCATCGAGGGAACCTCGGGAACCCTCGACTCGTAGTAGTTGCGGCTGTAGATTTCCCTGCGGCTCCATTTGGGCTCGTAGGTGGCCCTGATGTCGCTGACCACCTGGCTCTGGACTATGTCAACGAGCTCCCTGGCTATTATGCGGTCGCCTCCATACTTGTATTTGACGGAGCGGTCGGAAGTCTCGGTGTAGATGCCCAGCGTGCCTACGATGGAATCGGTCATCGACAGGCCGGCGTCGGAATGGATGCCGATGGCCATATCGACGGGCACGTTGTATCCGCTGCTGCCGGGAAGACGGGAGGTACCGCCGATCATAGCGTTCACCCATTCGGCCCTCGATGTATAGTCGTCGCGGTAGTCGTCCAGGTTGTTCATCACCGAGTAGACGGAAGTGTCCATTCCTGCGAACTGCAGATAGTAGCGTGCACCCTCGGCAAAGCGGGGCAGGCCTGAAGTCTGGGCCTCGGGCTTGTAGTCTCGCTTGATGGGTTTGCCGTCCTCGTCGACATCGGAAGGCTTGCGGGCGACATTGCCCATTCCGGCTCCGTAGCGCACCGCATCTGCTCCGACCACCTTGCCTGCCTGGCCGAAGTTGCTCAGGAAGACACCGTGCGTGGTGGAGTCGCTGCTGAACCCGAAGGTTCCGAGATACACCCAGGTGCCCGCGCTCATCTGCTGGTTCACCTCGAACTGGGTGGCTCCGCCGTTATGCCTTACCCAGTAATGGGCGGCTTCGCTGGCGTTCTTCTCTTTCGGGTATGAAACATATACCGCGTACTCTCCGTTATGTGGAACCCTTGCCTGCCAGAAGGCGGTCGAAAGGTTGCTGTTGTCGTTGGTGCATTCGACTATCCTGGCAGTTCCGGACTTGAAGGGGTTCACTCCGTGTGACAGGGTAGTTATATAGGCGTAGCCGGAAGACTGCGAGGTGCGCCAGCTGTGCTGCCCGTTGTGCTCGACATAGAGTTCGCCGGAGTGGTTGTTGTCCACGATCAGCATATTCCGCTGCAGGTCCCTCTCGCGGGGCAGCAGCACCGTGGCCCCGGCATTCTCGAGCATAGGCACCAGGAAGGGAAGGACATAGCTCTGGGTGTAGATGTCTTCCACCGTGGTGAGCAGCCTGCTGCGCTGCCATTCCCAACGCTCCAGAGACTGCTCGTAGTAGTAGCCGTGGCTCTGCCACAGAGCGATGTGGCGGCCCTGCAGGCCTGCCGAGGGCTGACCGGCCTTGGAGAGGTTCTTGGTCAGGGGATGCTGGCTGCGGGGCTGGGAGTTCTTCGCGACATCGTTGGAAGGTGCCTTGCCCAGCTTCACTCCGGAAGCGTCGAAGGTTTCGGGGAAGGCGTGGCTGTAGAGCTTTTCTATCTTGTTGCCGTCGGAATAGATGGCGAAGTTCGACGCATAGGACTTGTACTTTGAAGGAAACTTGCTGCGCACCAGCGAGTAGATCGCGTCGATGTCTTTCTTGCGCAGGGGCTGCTCGCTCAGGAACCTGTTGAAATGAACTTCGGCGGGGCCGGAACTGCGTATGTAGAAATGACGGATGCGCACTGTGTCCTTCCACTGGGTGCGGTCACCGAAATAATCGGCGACAGCATCGGCCGCCGGCTGAAAAAGCTGTTGTATGGTTTGGGCGGCAGATTGTATGGAAAGGCTCAGCAGCAACAGGGAGGCCGCGATCAGGATAAGCTTCTTCATTGACGGGTCTTTTTCTGCATCAGGAAATAATTGCTTTCGGCCTTGATCTTGTCTATTATGGAGCTTACGGTGGCGAATATCTCGCCGTTGGGCGAATAGTCGGCATCGCATATGAAGTTCACGCGGCCCTGGCTGAGCAGCTTGCGAGCCGTGGCCACCTTCTTGGGATTGTTCTTCTGGTAGATGGCGATGGAATTGCCGTCGAACATCTTCACGATCTTCATACAGGGCACGTCGGTGTCACCGTCTCCGAAGTATATCATATTGGTGAACGGTATCCTCTTGTCCTCGTCGCGACGGCTGTCGTTGACCAGCTTGTTGTCGCTGATGTCCATAATGCCCTTGGAGATCTTGAAGAGGAACTGGGTCTTGGCGGTGTAGTCCACGGCCACGGCCGGCCACCTGGCTATTCCGTCGGCATCATAGAGGAACGAGCAGGCGAAAACCTTCTTGAAATTCCGTGCGATGGGAGTCGATTCGATAAGTTCGGTAAGTCCTGAAGAAATCACGTAGTGCTCGACTTTGACCCCTTTCGACGCTCCGTAGGAGTTGATCGTCCGGAACCAGGACCTCACACCCCTGAAGAGCTCTATCTGCGGGCCGAACTGCTCGAGGAAGCTGCGGGTGAGGGGAATGCCCATACGGGCCGCTTCGTCCACCATTATCTTCATATATGCAAGCACGCTGCACATCGACTTGTCGGTGCCCAGGTCGTTGCTCGTCCTCCAGAAACTTTCGACGCTGTTGCCGAGTGCCTGGATCAGGCCGTATTCCTGCATATTTGAGGGAGATAGCGTCCCGTCGAAATCATAAATCAGGGCTACTATAGGTTTTTTCAGAGACATTTTTGCTACTTTTGACACAAAGATAATAAACCAAATCCTCTCTCGATAATCTAATAGTACAAAACATATTTAACCAGACTAAAATGAAAAAGATTCTTATTGCTTTGTGCGCAGCTTTGATCTGCACCATTTCTTATGCACAGCCTCCTATGGGAGGAGGTGGATTCCCTGGCGGTGGCGGCGGCGGTTTTCCCGGCGGCGGCTTCCCCGGAGGTGGATTTCCCGGTGGCGGCATGCCTCCCGGAATGATGGGAATGTTCGGAATGGATGCTTCAACCTTCAGCAGTGTAGAAGTTGCCAAGGCTCAGGCACAGTCGCTTGCCAACATTCTCGACCTTACTGAGAAACAGCAGAAGAAAATTTATAAAGTGGAGCTCAAGGTTGCTGATGAGCGCTATATGGACCTCCTCAAGGACCAGAGCAACAACAGAAGGCGTGGCGGCGGAATGCCCCGCGGCGACTTCGGTCCCGGCATGGGCGGATTCCCCGGCGGTGGCTTCCCTGGTGGCGGATTCCCCGGATTCGAAGGCCAGGAGCAGGAGCAGGACGAGATGTCTACTTCCGAGGATATGATTTCCGACGTGAAGCTCCTCAAGAAATATGACGGAATGCGCGTCAAGAAGTTCGGCAAGATCCTCACTCCCGAGCAGATCGACAAGTGGGAGCACTACAAGGAAGTCCGCTATGAAAGGGCTGCCAGACGAGCTGAGATGGAGGCCGCCGCCGCAGCTGCAGCTGCCGCAGAAGGCCAGCAGGGGCAGGGAGGCGCAGCTCCCGCAGGGAACTGATCCGTTACATATCAGATATATGGAGGCCGGCTCTCGAGCCGGCTTCTTTTGTATATGTCAGATAAAAACGGTAATTTTACTTTAATAAAACCTAAACAAACTATATAGATGGAAGAAGCCATTAAGACTCCGTGGTATAAATTCCTCAACGGAGTTCCCGCTCACCTGGATTATTTCCAGGGCTCTATGTTCGACAAAGTCAGTTCGGTAGCAGAGAAATATCCCACGAACATAGCGTTCGACTTCATGGGCAAGTCGACATCCTACAAGAAATTCATCAAGAAGACGGAAATGTGCGCCAAGGCGCTCAAGACGATAGGAATCCGCGAGGGAGACTGCGTCACCATAGCAATGCCCAACTGCCCCCAGGCAATATATATGTTCTACGCAGTGAACCTGGTGGGAGGCATCGCAAGCATGGTGCATCCGCTCTCGAGCGAGAAGGAAATAGAGTTCTACCTCAACGAGTCCAACAGCGTCACCATCATCACCCTCGACCAGTTCTACGGAAAGGTGGAGCGCATCCGCAAGAACACCAAGGTGGTGAACGTCAT
>JAGCFF010000153.1 GCA_017650285.1 Bacteroidales bacterium | reverse complement strand
GTCGCTTACCAGCTCTTTCGACAGGATGCTGTTCTTCAACTCCCTGGGAGAGCTTGCCGAAGACTGCGGACCGCTGTCGTCGCTGGGCGTCAGCATAGTGGCAAAGGACGGCAGCCGCAGGGAAACCGCTTCCTTCTCCAGAAGTTTCCGTATGGGCAGCGAATTCCTGACTGACGAGCTGATGGCAGAGATGGCCCGCGAGGTGGTACAGCGTTGCTCGCTGCTGTTCACCGCAGGCACTGTGATAGGCGGCACTATGCCAGTTGTGATGGGCGCCGGCGGTTCCGGCATCCTGCTGCACGAGGCCATAGGCCACGCCTTCGAGGCTGACTTCATCCGCAAGGGCACATCCATCTTCACCGACAGCCTCGGCAAGAAGATTTGCAGCGAAAAGATTTCCGTGGTGGACGACGGCACCATCCCGCTGAACCGCGGAAGCATCAACATAGACGACGAGGGTGTCCCGTCGCAGAAGACCTATATGGTGAAGGACGGCATCCTGACTTCATTCCTCCACGACAGGGTCAGCGCCAAGCATTACGGAGTAGCACCGACCGGCAACGGACGCCGCGAATCGTTCCGCTTCAACCCCATCCCCAGGATGAGGGCCACCTATATGGAGAACGGCGATTCCACTAAAGAGGACATCATCGCATCCGTCAAGGACGGCGTCTTCCTCGACACCTTCTCCAACGGTCAGGTCCAGATCGGAGCAGGCGACTTCACCTTCTACGTCAAGAGCGGCTGGCTCATCGAGAACGGCAGGCTCACTCAACCCCTGAAAGACATAAATGTGATAGGCAACGGTCCCCAGGCCCTGGCAGACATAGTTGCCGTGGCTTCGGACTGCATCATCGACAACGGCAAATGGACCTGCGGCAAGGAGCAGTACTGCGCGGTTAGCTGCGGAATGCCTACCGTGCTTGTCAGCAAACTGTCCGTGGGAGGAGTCTGATTATTTGATCCTGGTGAGAGGTTCGGGATACAGCAGATATTTCTTGGCCTTGCGGAGCCATCTCTGCTCCTGCTGCTTGATCTGTTCCTTGAGGTCTTCCCAACTGCACTCGTCGTTGTAGTAAGCGCTTATCAGCGGCTCCCCGAAGATCTCTTCGGCATCGTCCCTGAGAGCGAACCCGCTGCAGCTGTCTTTCACAAGCTTTATCAGGCGGACGGCGTGGAGCACGCTGTTGTACGGCTCGGTGGGATTGGCCAGCAGCTGGTAGCCGTAGCATTCCTCTCCGGCATAAAGGCCATAGCGGGGCGTGAATGTGGCCCTGCGCATAAAGACGCCCTTGTTGTATGCCGCCTCCACCGAATTGAAATCCTTCATGAACGGAGCTCCGAAGAATTCATAGGGCCTCTCGGTGCCCACGCCGCAGCTCACATTGGTAGCGTTCCACAGATACTGTCCGGCACGGAAATAAGCCGTGAAATAGCCGGAGAAGTCGTCGGATGCAGGTATGCTCCAGGTCAGCAGTTCCCTCCCGGCCATCGTGGCGTCGGCCGAAATCACGTGGAGGGGGAATTTGCAGCCCAGGTCCGTGAAGAACATATTGGCCATCTCGGCTATCGTCATTCCGTGCTTGTGGCACATTCCGTATTTGAAGCTGCCTTCGACAGAACGGCCGCAAGGGTTCGGACGGTCGAGTATGTATACCGGCAAGTCACAGCCTTCCTCCTTGCACTGGCGGAAGAAGTTGAAGAGCTTTCCGTAGAAAGGGTCGAAACAGTCACCGCTTCCCTGCCTTTCGATGATCAGGGCATCCACCCGCTCTGCTGCCAGGGTGGCGGTATCGAGCCTGTCTTCAGACAGCAGCACCACATCCTTTCCCCTGCCTGCAAGGATTTCCCAAAGGTAGCTTTCTATCTCGGGATACCACGCGGTAGGGCTGTCCAGCACGGCCAGCCTGCCGTGGGCCAGGGTCCTGTCCTGCTGCTCGAAAAGCGAAGTTGTGCGGAATGAGAACATAGTGTCAGCAGTTGTCAGCCAGTTCGATGACTTCGTCGGCTAGGGCCTCCGCCTGGCTGCGGACCGGGGCCTCTGCATAGATGCGGATGATCGGCTCGGTGTTGGACTTGCGGAGGATCACCCACTTGCGCTCCTTCTCGAAATCCACCCTCACACCGTCCATAGTGTCGATCTTCTCGTCGGCATACTTGACTTTCAGGGCATCGAATATCCTGTCGGCCTGCGAAGGATCAGTGAGGGATATCTTCTTCTTGGCGATGAAATAGTCGGGATAGCTCCTGCGCAGGTTGGAAGCGCTGATTCCTTTCCGGGCAAGGTTGCTGAGGAAAAGGGCGGTTCCAATGAGGGCGTCGCGGCCGTAGTGCAGTTCCGGGAATATGACGCCGCCGTTGCCTTCGCCGCCTATCACGGCTCCGACCTCGCGCATCTTCGTGGTGACGTTCACCTCTCCCACCGCAGCAGTGAAATACTTGCATCCGTGAGCCTCGGTGACGTCCCTCAGCGCCCTTGATGAAGATATGTTGGAGCAGGTGGGCCCTTTCCTGTGCTGAAGCACATAGTCGGCCACGCTCACGAGTGTGTATTCCTCACCGAAGGGTTCTCCGTCCTCGCAGATGAAGGCAAGACGGTCCACGTCGGGATCGACTGAAATGCCGAGGCTGGCGTGCTCGCAGCACACAGTCTGGCTCAGCCCGACGAGATTGGCGGGCAGCGGCTCGGGGTTGTGGGCGAAACGGCCGTCAGGCTCTCCGTTGATGGTGATGCACTCCACTCCCAGCCTTTCCAGCAGCCTGGGCATTATCAGTGCTCCTACGGAATTGATGGGATCGAGCACCACCTTGAAACGGGCCTTGCGGATGGCTTCCCTGTCCACAAGCGGATTGGAAACCACCTGCTCTATGTGTATGTCGGTATAATCCTTGGAGGTCACGGTTCCCAGCGAGCGGACTTCGGCGAAATCGAAATCCTCCTTAGCCGCGGTCTCAAGCACTTCGGCACCCCTCTCCGCCGAGAGGAACTCGCCGTCGCTGTTCAGGAGCTTGAGGGCGTTCCACTGCTCGGGGTTGTGGCTGGCCGTGATGATGATGCCGCCGTCGGCCTTCTCTCCCATTACTGCCAGTTCGGTGGTAGGCGTCGTGGCAAGGCCGATGTTGATGACGTCGGCACCGCAGCCTACCAGCGTCCCGCACACCAGGTTCTCGACCATACTGCCGGAAATGCGTGCGTCGCGGCCTACTACCACCTTGGCTTTCCTGCCCTGCCTGGGCAGGCATTTGACATAGGCGGCAGTGAACTTGACTATGTCCAGCGGAGTGAGCGCGTCGCCGCAACTGCCTCCGATAGTGCCGCGTATGCCTGATATTGATTTGATAAGAGTCATCTCGTTCTGTTATCGGAATCGCTAAGGTACAAAATCATAAGAAATGATTTGCAAGATTTCAGAATGTTTGTATCTTTGCGTCCCCAAAAGAATTTTAATATTTAAAACATAAGTCATGAAAAAAGGAATTCATCCCGAAAGTTACCGTCTTGTTGCTTTCAAGGACATGTCGAATGATCACGTGTTCCTTACTCGCTCATG
>JAGCFF010000023.1 GCA_017650285.1 Bacteroidales bacterium | reverse complement strand
TGCTTTCGGTGTTCTGCGGCAGCACTATGACCGCAATGCTGAACGACATCGAGAAGAGCGCGGCCAGCAAGTTCACCCCCGAGGGCAAGACGGCCATCAAGCTGAACATCGGCAAGATTCCCGAGATTATGCTCGACAACACCGACCGCAACCGCACCTCGCCCTTCGCCTTCACCGGCAACCGCTTCGAGTTCCGCGCCACCGGTTCGTCGGCCAACTGCTCGATGCCCATCATCGTGATCGACACCGCTGTGGCAGAGCAGCTCGATGCCTTCAGGGTCGAGGTGGAGAAGCTCGTGGCCAAGGGTATGAAGAAGGACGAAGCCATACTCAAGACCATCCGCAAGTTCGCCATAGCCTCGAAGGACATCCGCTTCGACGGCAACGGCTACAGCGAACAGTGGCTCGCCGAGGCCTACAAGCGCGGCCTCAAGGACATCAACTGCGTGACCGAGGCGTTCAAGGAATATCTCGACGAGAAGAACGTGGCCCTCTTCGAGAAATACAAGGTGATGAACCGCAGCGAGATCACCGCCCGTTTCGAGATCAAGGAAGAGACCTACCTCAAGAAGATCCAGATCGAGTCGAAGGTGCTGGCCGATATGGCGATGAACCACATAATCCCGACAGCCATCAAGTACCAGAACATCCTCATCGAGAACATCCGCGGCATCAAGGAGTTCTTCCCCGACAAGCTCCACGAGTATGCCGGCAAGGAGATGGAGGCCCTGGCGCGCATCGCCGAGCTGTCGAACATCATCAGCGACACCGTGGGCAGGATGACCGACATCCGCCACGAGGTGAACCGCATCCCCGACATTCCCGAGAGGGCGGGGCAGTACGAGGCCCGCGTGGTTCCGTTTATGGGAGAGTTGCGCAACTCCATCGACGAGCTGGAGATGATTGTCGACGATTCGCTCTGGCCCCTGACAAAATACCGCGAGCTTTTGGCGGCCCTCTGATTATCGTAATGTATTTTTATTTAAATTTGCTTGATACAAATCTGATTTAACAATACAAAATCTACAGATATGCAACTCGAAGGAAGAAGGCAAAGTACCAATGTGGAAGACCGCAGAGGTCAATCAACCGCCAAGACCGTGGGAGGTCTCGGACTGGGCGGTGTCGTTATTGCAGGTATTATATGGATGCTTCTCGGCCGCAATCCTGCCGAAGTTCTCCAGATGGCCAACGGTATGGGCGGTGCTGTGACCGGCACTGAATATGTCGAGACCGAGGAAGACCGCCAGCTCTTCGAATTCGCCACCAAGATCCTGGCCGGCACCGAAGACGTATGGACCGCTATCTTCCGTCAGAACAACCGTACATATGTTCCCCCGAAACTCGTGATTTTCGACGGTGCAGTGCAGTCAGGCTGCGGCGGAGCTTCAGCTTCATCAGGTCCGTTCTACTGCTCGGCTGACCAGAGCGTCTATCTCGACCTTTCGTTCTTCAAGGATATGAAACGCCAGTTCGGCACCACCGGCGACTTCGCCTGGGCCTATGTGATCGCCCACGAGGTGGGTCACCACGTGCAGTATCTGCTCGGAACCCTCGACCAGGTGCACCAGCAGATGGCCCGTTCGTCACAGACCGTTGCCAACCAGCTCAGCGTAAGGCTTGAGCTCCAGGCCGACTTCTACGCAGGTGTCTGGGCATACCACGACAACAGGAACTTCGGTTCGCTCGAGGACGGCGACATCAAGGAAGGCCTTGACGCAGCGTCAGCCATCGGCGACGACCGCCTCCAGAAACAGACCTACGGCCGTACCGTTCCCGATTCATTCACCCACGGTACTTCCGCACAGAGGATGAAATGGCTCAAGAAGGGCCTGAGCACCGGCAATCCTGCCGACGGAGACACATTCTCTCCCGCTTACACCGCCCTTTAGCGGCCTGAATCCCGATTCATCCGATGAAATACGCCGGCTGTGACCCAGTCGGCGTATTTCGTTTGTAAATAAATATTTATCTTTGCCGCTTGGAATATAATCTTGAAGCCTCTATGAACACACTATTCGACAAAATCTGGGACAGACACGTGGTTCAGCAGGTAGAGGACGGCCCCGTACAGCTTTATATCGACAGGCTTTACTGCCACGAGGTGACTACACCCCAGGCATTCGACGGTATGCGCGCACGCGGCATCAAATGTCTTCGCCCCGACCGTATAGTCTGTATGCCCGACCATAATACACCTACCCACGACCAGGACAAGCCCATCGAAGACCCCGTTTCGAAACAGCAGGTTGACACCCTGGCTGCCAACGCAGCCGAGTTCGGCCTGACCCACTACGGGATGATGGATCCCCGCAACGGCATCATCCACGTGGTAGGTCCCGAGAGAGGCCTCTCGCTTCCCGGAATGACCATAGTATGCGGCGACTCGCACACCTCGACCCACGGTGCGATGGGTGCGGTAGCCTTCGGCATCGGCACTTCCGAGGTGGAGATGGTGCTCGCATCGCAGTGCATCCTCCAGCAGAAGCCCAAGTCTATGCGCATCAGCGTGGAAGGCAAGCTGGGCAAGGGCGTCACCGCCAAGGACGTGGCTCTGTACATTATGAGCAAGATGTCCACCAGCGGCGCCACCGGCTATTTCGTGGAATATGCGGGAAGCGCGGTAAGGTCGCTGAGTATGGAAGGCCGCCTGACCCTGTGCAACCTGTCGATCGAGATGGGTGCCCGCGGAGGCTTCATCGCTCCCGACGAGGTCACCTTCGAATATATCAAAGGCCGCGAGCACGCGCCCAAGGGTGCGGACTGGGACAAGGCCGTTGCAGAGTGGAAGACCCTGCGCAGCGGCGACGACGCAGTTTTCGACCGCGAGATCCGCTTCGAGGCTGAAGACATAGAGCCTATGGTGACATACGGCACCAATCCCGGTATGGGTATGGGCATCTCGAGCCACATCCCCGCCGAGGAGGATATCCCCGCATCAGGCCGCGAGTCTTTCCGCAGGGCGCTGGACTATATGCAGTTCGCTCCCGGCGATTCGCTGCAGGGCAAGAAGGTCGACTATGTGTTCTGCGGTTCCTGCACCAACGGCCGCATCGAGGACTTCCGTGCTTTCGCATCCATTGCCGCAGGCCGCCGCAAAGCCGACTGGGTCACCGCCTGGCTGGTTCCCGGCTCGTGGATGGTCAAGAAACAGATAGAAGACGAAGGCCTTGACAAGGTGCTGCAGGCTGCAGGATTCGAGATCCGTCAGCCCGGCTGCTCCGCCTGCCTCGCTATGAACGACGACAAGATTCCCGCAGGCAAGCTGGCCGTTTCCACTTCGAACCGTAACTTCCAGGGCCGCCAGGGTCCCGGAGCCCGCACGGTTCTCGCAAGCCCTCTGATGGCCGCTGCCGCCGCCGTCACCGGATACATCACCGATCCAAGGACACTTTTGTAAACTATCCCGCAATGAAACAGAAATTCAATATAATCAAGAGCACCTGCGTGCCTCTGCCTCTCGAGAATGTGGACACCGACCAGATCATTCCGGCCCGTTTCCTGAAGGCTACCACGAAGGACGAGAAGTTCTTCGGCGACAATCTGTTCTGCGACTGGCGCTTCAATGCCGACGGAACCCCCAACAGGGATTTCGTCCTCAACAATCCCCTCTACGGCGGCGAGATCCTCGTGGCCGGCAAGAATTTCGGAAGCGGAAGCAGCCGTGAGCACGCTGCCTGGGCCATTGCAGGATACGGATTCAAAGTGGTCATCTCGAGCTTCTTCGCCGACATCCACAAGAACAACGAGCTCAACAACTTCGTCCTGCCCGTGGTGGTCAGCGAGCCTTTCCTTGCCGAACTCTTCGACAGCATCGCCAAGGATCCGAAGACCGAGGTGACAGTGGACGTTCCGGCCCAGACCGTCACCAATAACGCTACCGGCCGCAGCGAACATTTCGACATCAACGGCTACAAGAAATACTGCCTTATGAACGCTCTGGACGACATCGACTTCCTGCTTCAGAGCAAGGACAAGATAGAAGCCTGGGAACAAGCTAACGCATAGACCGCTATGAGAGTTGAGATAATGGATACGACTCTGCGCGACGGCGAGCAGACCACCGGGGTGAGTTTCCTCTCCCACGAAAAGCTGCTCATTGCCCGCACTCTGCTGAAGGACCTCAAGGTTGACCGTGTCGAGGTCGCCTCGGCCCGCGTTTCGGCAGGTGAGAAGGAGTCAGTTCGCGAAATATGCTCCTGGGCGGCCCGCCACGATATGCTCGACCGCATCGAAGTGCTCGGCTTCGTGGACGGCGGCACATCGCTGCAGTGGATACTGGATTGCGGCTGCCGCACGATGAACCTGCTCTGCAAAGGTTCGCTGCGCCACTGCACCCAGCAGCTCGGCAAGACTCCGGCGGAGCACTTCGCCGACATCCGCCAGGCCGTGTTCGACGCCACCGCAAAAGGCGTCTCGGTCAACCTCTACCTCGAGGACTGGAGCAACGGAATGAAAGATTCCGAGGAATATGTGTTCCAGCTGATGGGGCATCTGGTGGACTGCGGAGTGAAGCGCTTCATGCTTCCCGACACCCTGGGCGTGCTGAGCCCCTGCCAGGTGTCTGTTTTCATAAAGAAGATGGTGGAAGCCTTCCCCGGCATCCACTTCGATTTCCACGCCCATAACGACTACGACCTGGCCGCCGCCAACACCCTGGCTGCGGTGAAGGCCGGCTGCAAAGGCGTGCATACCTGCGTGAACGGCCTCGGCGAGAGGGCCGGCAACGCTCCCCTGGCCAGCGTACAGGCCATACTCAAGGATCTCGCAGGAGTGGAGACAGGCGTCGACGAAGGCCGTCTGCACGAAGTCAGCCGTATGGTCGCCAGCTATTCCGGCGTTCCGATTCCGCCCAACCGCCCCGTGGTGGGAGAATATGTCTTCACCCAGGTCGCAGGAGTCCACGCCGACGGCGACAAGAAGGACAACCTCTACTGCAACGACCTGATTCCCGAGCGTTTCGGACGCAAGAGGGAATATGCTCTCGGCAAGAACAGCGGCAAGGCCAACATCCTCAAGAATCTCGAGAATCTCGGCCTGGAACTCACTCCCGAGCAGACCCGCCGTGTCACCGAGCGTATCATAGAGCTGGGTGACAAGAAGGAAGTGGTGACCGCCGACGACCAGCCGAACATCGTGAGCGACGTGCTCAAGCACGACAGCCCCGAAGAAGACCGCGTCAAGCTCCTGAGCTATATGGTTACCACCGCGTACGGCCTGAAGC
>JAGCFF010000152.1 GCA_017650285.1 Bacteroidales bacterium | reverse complement strand
AGGCATCTACATTACAACACCGATGATTTCTCCTGAAAAGGCCGAAGTCAACCTGCAGATAACAATGGACGGCTACAGGGCCAGCACAGTTCCTGTCGATGCAGTCGTTGAAATCTTCGATCCGGACGGAAAACTGGTCGCAGAAGCAAAGCACGCAGCCCCGATGCGCAACAACCTGCTGCACGTAGAGTTCAACATTTATCCGATATTCATTGCTGAACCGAAGCTGTGGAGCTGCGAGGAGCCCTGGCTCTATACAGCGAAAGTCACCCTGTTCAACGGCAACCGGGAGCTGGACTGCGTCAGTGAGCATTTCGGCATCCGCACCATAGAGTTCGACCAGGAATACGGATTCAGGCTCAACGGCAAGAAAGTCTTCCTGAAAGGAATCGCCAACCACCACGACCTCGGAGCCCTCGGCGCCGCCGTCTATGACGGAGCGCTGGAGCGTATGATAATCCGCCTCAAGGAGTTCGGCTTCAACCATATCCGCACATCGCACAACCCTTACTCGAAGTCGCTGCTGGACCTGGCCGACAAATACGGCATCCTGGTGGTCGACGAGCTCTACGACAAGTGGATGACAGAGCCCGGTCAGTGGTGGATCGGCCGCTATCCTTTCACTGCGAGCTGGTTCAACCACGAGAGGGAATGGATCAAGCGAGACCGCAACCATCCCTGCGTGATTGCGTGGAGCCTGGGCAACGAGACGCAGAACGAGGAACGCCGCACCGGATTCCCCGGCACTTCGGACTGGGGAGTGACCACCTGGCGCGTGATGAAGACCTTCGGACAGCGCTATGACGACACCAGACCGTACACTGCTGCGATGCATCCCACCCGCCGCGGCGGAATCTACAAGAACGACGACCGCTTCGATGTCGAGGTGTATGCCCCCGAACTCGCCTGTGCCACCGACTTCGCTTCGTTCAACTACCGCCATATGAACTACCGGCAGTATCTGGAGCACGACCCCTATCTGATCATCTATCAGAGCGAAGCCACCACGAGCGAGCTTGCCGTGCCGTTCTTCAATATGGACTATGACCATATGATAGGTCTGGCATATTGGGGGGCCATTGAATACTGGGGTGAATCTGACGGCTGGCCCAAGAAGGGATGGAACTATTCGTTCTTCAACAGCGCTCTTGAGCCCTATCCTCAGGCATATCTCATAAAGAGCGCCTTTGAAGACACTCCACTGGTGCATATCGCCGTGGTGGATGGCACAAGGAGCCAGATCGAATGGAACGACGTTCTTTCCGGCAAGACTCCGATGAGCGAATCGTGGAACCGGGAGAAGGGCAGCCTTCAGCAGATATACACTTTCACCAATGCCGACGAAGTGGAGTTGTTCGTGAACGGCAGGTCCCTCGGCAGGCAGAAGAATGACCGCAGCAGCCTTGAACGCCGCAACGTCATCTTCTGGAAGGATGTTCCATACGGCAACGGCGGCAATGTCGTCGCAGTTGCCCGCAACGACGGACGGGAAGTGGCCCGCCACAGGATAGAGACCACCGGTAAGGCAGTTGCACTGAAAGCGGTGCCTGAGAATCTCGACGGTGAGCTGGAATACGTAAGGTTCTATGCTGTGGATTCCAAGGGAAGGACGGTGTGCGATGCTCAGGCCGACGTGCTTTTCAATCTCGATGGCAGCGGAGAAATAGTGGCCATCGACAACCAGGACCACTACACCGACGAACTGTTCGATGTAAACCCGAAGGCGCTTTACAGAGGATTCGTGATGGCCATCGTGCGCAAAGGCTCCGGACCTTCGACACTCAAGGCTTCCGCCAAAGGGCTCAAACCCGCGACAGTGGTTATAGCTGACTAGGCAAGCTCGAGGGCAACCTGCGCCATATTCATAAATCCGCTCTGGCGCTCCTCCACCGGAATTTCCTCCTTGGTGATGACACTGTTCGAAATGGTGCAGATGGTCAGTGCCTTCTTGCCGCACCGCTGGGCCATAAGGTACAGCGCCACAGCCTCCATCTCGATGCCGAGAAGACCGAGCTCGTTGCAGATGGCAACCTCGTCGACGTCGGCATAGTAGGTGTCGCTGCTCATTATGTCACCGCAGAAGAACACATATTTCCCTTCCTTGCAGACAGACACCGCCCTTTCATACAGCTCCTCGTCGGCTGAAACATATCCGGGAGCGTTTCCGTTCTTGGTGTAGAAGTTCAGGAAATTGGTGTTGGAATAGGCCCTCCTTCCGATGATGAGGCTGCGCAGAGGCACGGCCTCGCTCACTCCGCCCATCGTGCCGACCCTGATGATCTGGTCGACATCATAATAGTTGAAAAGCTCGTAGGAGTAGATGCCTATCGAAGGCTGGCCCATACCGCTGGCCATAACGGTGACAGGTCTGCCCTTGTAAGTGCCGGTGTAGCCCTGCACTCCGCGGATGTTGTTCACCAGCACGGGGTTTTCGAGGAAACGGTCGGTGATGGCCTTGCTGCGGAGGGGATCTCCGGGCATTATCACGGTCTTTGCTATCTGGCCTTCTGCTGCTGCAATGTGCGGGGTAGGTATCGGCATAATCGTATAATGTTATTGCTGCTTGATGTGGACATCCATCTGGGGGAAGGGGAAGTGGATGCCCTTCTTGGGCAGTTCGGTGTAAATCGCGTTGTTGATGTCGAAGTATACGGCCCAGTAATCTTCGGTCAGCACCCAGGCGCGGGCAATGAACTCGATGCTGCTGTCTTTCATTGCGGACAGGCCCACGAAGGGATCTTCGGCGTGGGGCGTATTGCTGTCGACGATGCGGGCGTCGGCCTTTATTATCTTCATTATTTCCTCCCTCACCAGGTCGCTGTCGCTGCCGTAGGGCACATTGAAGTTCCATTCCAGCCTTCTGGCCTTCTGGGCGGAATAGTTGGTGATGTTGCCGTTCGAGAGGGCTCCGTTGGGGATGATGACTGTCTTGTTGTCGCGGGTGAGGATGGTCGTGGTGATGATGTTCATCGAGGTGACGGTGCCGGTGGTGCCCTGTGCCTCTATGAAATCTCCAGCCTTGAAGGGCTTGAACACGAGGAGGATTATACCGCCGGCGAAGTTCTGCACGGTGCCGCTGAGGGACATGCCGATGGCCATACCGCCTGCAGCCAGAAGGGCTGCGATGCTGGTGGTGTTGATGCCGAGGGCTCCGATGCAGCTGACTATCAGAAGCGCCCAGAGGATGATGGCCACAAGGCTTTCGGTGAATGTCAGCACGGTGCGGTCGGGGAACTTGCGTTTCATCATCCGCTTGTGCACGCCTTTGCGGATCTGCTTGATGACCCAGGCTCCGATGATGAAAATGGCAAGCGCTGCCAGCAGCTTCAGGCCGAAACGGACGAGGACATCGGTGACGGAGTGCAGGATCTCATCGGGAGATTTGTTGAGAAGGGCTTCCCGGGCAGCGTCGGCATTTGCCGCCAGAGAATCGGCGAGCGCCTGGGCAGCTGCATCCTGCAGAAAAATGAAATTGAAGACTGTCATAGTCGCAAAATTAGTCAAATTTTAGCGGAATCTTTTCATATCTTTATGAACGCAAATAATTAAAAACCCCTGACCACTATGCATATCAGAAGATTCCTGCTGGCAGCACTTGCCTTGACCTTTGCTGTTTTCACTGCCGAAGCGCAGAAAGTCCACAACCCCGAATACGAAGCTTTCCTCAGGGAAAATCCCTTCCGTGCGGGTATCAACACCGACGGATACGAGGGCGGCCCCTATGCGAACACTCCCGCTCCCAAGGGCTACAAAGCTTTCTACATCAGCCACTACGGCCGCCACGGATCCCGCTCCAACTGGGATGAGGCCACCTACAAGGCTCTCATCGAGTCGCTGGAGAAGGCCGATGCCGCCGGCATCCTGAAGGCTGACGGAAGGACTGTGCTCGAAAGGGCAAGACAGTGCCTTGCAGCGCATAATGGAATGGACGGCCGACTGACGCCTCCCGGCGCGCGCGAACACCGCGGCATTGCCGAAAGGATGTACAGCCGCTTCCCTGACGTGTTCAAGAAGGGCAGCAAGAATATCCGTGTCATTTCCAGCACCGTTCCGCGCGTGCTCATCAGTATGACGGCCTTCACGGACCGCCTCACCGAGCTTGACCCGAAGTTCGAGATTTCGTGGGATGCAGGCGAGACCTACCAGAAATACATCGACCCCGAAGTAGAAAGCTTCAGCAGGGATATGTACCAGGAGATGGCCAAGGTGCAGATGGACCAGACCGACTCCACCGCTTTCCTGGCAAGGTTCTTCACCGACACGAAGAAGGCGTCTGAGATCGTAGGCCGCTTCTCGCGCTTCGAGAGCCAGGTCTTCGCCGTGGCCAGGATTACGGCGTCTTTCGAACTCGAAGACATCTTCCCCCTTCTCCCCGAAGAGAGCATCTACAACAACTGGGCTCGCAACAACATCTCTCTGTATCTCGGCCAGGCCAATTCAAAGGCTTTCAGCCATAACCGTATGCCGCCTGCACTGCTCACCGTGAAGGATATCGTGGACAAGGCCGACGAGGTTCTCGCCGACACTTCGAAGGACGCCCTCTGCGCCGACCTGCGTTTCGGCCACGACTACCCGTTCATAGCGATGTGCTCTGCTATGGGTCTAGAAGGCATCGGCCAGCAGCTCGACACCGAAGAGATCAACCTCAAATGGTTCGGCCCCTGGTACACTCCTTTCGCAGCCAACCTCCAGATGATTTTCTACAAGAACAAGAAAGGCGGCGACATCCTCGTTAAGTTCCTCGTGAACGAACGCGAGACCGCCCTTATGGGAGTACAGCCCGTCACCGGCCCCTACTACCGCTGGAGCGACGT
>JAGCFF010000151.1 GCA_017650285.1 Bacteroidales bacterium | reverse complement strand
GCCGCTTCGGCTACATTGGGACTGTCTTCAGAGTCCTCTACGAAGAAATCGTCGGCATTGATGGTCTCCTCTTCTTCAGGCACGAAAGGCTCGTAGCCCTCGTCCTCGCCTTCTTCCTCTACGAAAAGTTCTTCGTCGGGAATGTCCGAATCGGCGTCTTCCTCTTCCATCTCGTCCTCATCCTCTTCCTCCTCGGCAATCTCCTGTGCAGATTTCTTCTCTCTGTGGAATGAATCATAGATGAACTTGTCGAACCACAGGGCAACCTTGCGGGTGAGCATTATGAGCCACAGGAAAAGCAGGAACAGAATCACGGCACCTGCTCCGAGCGGGCCCAGCATGCTCTTCAGCCATTCGTTGGACAGATGGCCGTATGAGCCGCCGACACCGGTTGAGAACAGTGACTGTCCCTTGAAGAACGAAGAAATATATGCTGCAACCACAGAGAATATGATGCAGCCGAAAAGTGAAAGGACAAATGCCCTGAAAAGCCTGACTTTGCGGATGCGGAAGCAGGCCACGGCCAGCAGGCCGAGGAATATCGGAACGAAGAAGGCTCCGACGCCGAACAGCTTGGCAAAAAGGAAATCTGCCCACTGGTAGCCCAGCTTGCCGCAGATGTTGTTGGCACTGACGTATGACTGCCAGAGGTCAGGATTGCTCTTGAGGCTCTGGTCGGCACCCCAGTTGAAGGCATAGGAGATCAGAGAAGCCGCCGTGAACAGGCAGACGATAGTGCACAGCACGCCCAGGACTATCCTGATGATGCTTTTCTGCTCGTCGGTCAGTCCTTTCCGCTTCGGGGCAGCCTTCTTTTTCGAAGGTTTCTTCTTTGTTGTCTTGGCAACCGCCTTCTTTGCTTTTGCTGTTGTGGCCATTATGCCTGCTGTTTCCTCTTTTTCTTGTTGAATCGCCTGTTCTTGCCGCCGCCGTTATTATTGCCTGACGAGAAGCCGGGGCGGTTGAATTCGCCTGATACGGGTCCGAGAGTGATGTCTCTCGGCACCTGAAGCTTGCCGCGTGAGAGCTGCTCCATATCCTGGAAGATAGTCTCGTCGGCCACGCTGTCCTTGTTCCAGATGAGATACTGCTGACGCATATACAGCGCGAGCAGACGCATAAGCTCCCTGCGGACGTCCTCTCCCTTGTCGCAATCGACGATAAGGTCTATCATATTCTGTATGTTGCGGCCGTAGCAGGACTTGCGTATCGGCTCTGTAGAGTAGCCAATGGGGTCAGGACGGCTTTCGTGCTCTTCCTTGACAGGAGCCTCGAAAGGGCCGTCGACATCCAGATTGTATCCCGAAATGATATGGGCGTGATCCCAGAGCTTGTGCTTGTAGTCAGGAGAATCCTTCATCTGAGGATTGAGGGTTCCCATCACGTTGACGACAGCCTGCGCCTGCTGGGTGCGCTTCTCCCTGTCCTCTATCTCGCAAACCTGCTCCAGCATTTTCTGCACGTGCCTTCCATACTCGGGCAGGATCAACTTCTCTCTTTGGGTATTATAATCCATTCTATCAAATCTATTTATGCAAATATAGCTTATATTTGTGTTTGAGTTATGCAAAAATCAAGAAAAGTTCTTGTTACCGGCTCCTGCGGGCAGTTGGGCAGCGAAATCCGAAGGCTCACTGAAGGCAATGCCGATTTCGTGTTCACCGACTGTCTCGGCTCGGAGGGCATCCTGCCCCTTGACATATGCGATGCCGATGCCGTCGCCGCCTGCGTCAAGGAGAACTCCGTCGGCACAATCATCAACTGCGCAGCCTACACCAATGTGGAAAAGGCAGAAGATGAACCTGTGCTCTGCCGTCGCATCAACTGCGAGGGTGTTTCTGTCCTGGCCGCAGCCGCACTAGACGCCGACGCCGCGCTGATCCAGATCTCCACCGATTTCGTGTTCGACGGCAGCAAGGACTCTCCGTATCTCGAAACCGACACTCCTTCCCCTCTCTCGGTCTACGGCAGTTCCAAGGCCGAGGCAGAAGATATCATAGTCTCCTCAGGCGTCAGGGGAGCCATCATCCGCACTGCCTGGCTCTACTCCCCCTACGGAAAGAACTTCTTAAAGACGATGCTGCATCTTGGATCCACCCTCCCGGGCATCAATGTGGTAAACGATCAGGTCGGCAGCCCTACCTACGCTGCAGACCTCGCCGATGCAGTTCTGAGGATCGTCCCGATCGCCGCCGAAAGGAAGGGTGAACTATATAATTACAGCAATGCGGGAGCGTGCAGCTGGTACGACTTCGCCTGCGAAATAATGCATCAGGCGGGCCTCCGATGCGAAGTCCACCCGGTCAGCAGCAGCGAATATCCCCAGAAAGCCGTACGTCCCGCCTACTCGTATCTGGACAAAAGCAAGATAGCCGCCGAACTGGAGCTCGACGTGCCGCAGTGGCAGGATTCCCTGCGAAAATGTCTCGAAAGGCTTATTTGATCCTGTCCCTTACAAAAAAATAGTAAAGGAGCACGCCCACCCAGCTGCAGGAGAGCAGTATGATGGCGATGATTATCTTCAGGACCACGTCGATGGTCTTGTTCTTGAACAGGTCATACACGCACCAGAGGCCGAGGGCTACACCTAGGATATAGATAATTTTCATCATAATGTTCAGATTTTAGTTCTCTTCAAGACTCAAATATAGCAATAATCCTTCGATTTTCCTCATCTGCCATATTGTCAGTTTTTCCCGATTGGTTCATTAATTGAGATAATACAGGCTCTGAAAGGAGACCAACAATATGAACAACAACAATTTGGAAATGCTTGACAAATTCGCCGTCAATCTTAACGAGAGGGCGAAACAAGGCAAACTCGATCCTGTGATAGGCAGGGACGAGCAGATACGTCGTGTTCTCCAGATATTGAGCAGAAGGACTAAAAACAACCCTATTCTCGTCGGAGAACCCGGTGTCGGCAAGACTGCGATATCGGAAGGCATCGCGCAGCGTATAGTCAACGGCGATGTCCCCGAGAATCTTAAGACTAAAAAGATATACTCGCTGGATATGGGTGCGCTCATCGCGGGCGCCAAGTATCAGGGCGAATTCGAAGAGAGGCTGAAGGGAGTCATTGAAGCCGTTTCGGGCAGCGATGGCGAGATAATACTTTTCATCGATGAGATCCACACCCTGGTAGGTGCCGGACGTACGAGCGGAGCGATGGATGCCGCGAACATCCTGAAACCCGCCCTTGCGAGAGGTGACCTGAGAGCCATCGGCTCCACCACCCTCGACGAATACCAGAAGTACTTTGAGACGGACAAGGCTCTCGAGCGCCGTTTCCAGATAGTGATGGTCGACGAGCCGACTCCGGCAGAGTCAATCTCGATCCTGAGGGGCCTCAAGGAAAAATATGAAAACCACCACAAGGTCCGCATCGAGGATGACGCCATCATAGCCGCCGTGGAGCTTTCAAACAGGTACATCACCAACCGTTTCCTCCCCGACAAGGCCATCGACCTGATCGACGAGGCAGCCAGCAAGCTGCGTCTCGAGATGAATTCAGTGCCCGAGCCCATCGACGAGCTCAACCGCAAGATCAAACAGCTGGAGATCGAGCGCGAGGCCATCAAGCGCGAAGGCGAGTCACCCAAGCTGGATACCATCAAGGAACAGCTCGCCACCCTTGGAAAGGAACGCGAGGACCTTATGGCACGCTGGGAGAACGAGAAGCGGCTGCTGAAGGAAATCCAGGCCAACCGTGATTCGATTGAAAAATATCGCATCGAGGCTGACGACGCCGATCGCCGCGGCGATTACGGCAAGGTCGCCGAACTCCGCTACGGAAAGATAGGCGCAGCCCAGGAAGCCATAAAGAAGCTGTCTGAAGAGAAGGCTGCCATCAAGGAGCCCATCATCAACGAGGCCGTTTCAGAAGACGACATCGCCGAGGTGGTTTCAAAATGGACCGGCATCCCCGTCTCCAAGATGATGGAGAGCGAGAAGGAGAAGCTGCTCCGTATGGAGGAAGAGCTGCACAAGAGGGTTATCGGACAGGACGAAGCCATCTCCGCAGTGTCCAATGCCGTGCGACGCAGCCGTACCGGACTGCAGAACGAGAAGAGGCCTATAGGTTCGTTCCTCTTCCTCGGCACCACCGGTGTCGGAAAGACCGAGCTCGCGAAGGCTCTTGCAGAATATCTGTTCAACGATGAGAATATGATTACCCGTATCGATATGAGCGAGTATCAGGAGCGTCACACCGTGTCGCGTCTTGTCGGAGCGCCTCCGGGATATGTAGGATATGAAGAGGGCGGACAGCTCACCGAAGCCGTGCGGCGCAAACCCTACTCGGTAGTGCTGCTCGACGAGATCGAGAAAGCGCACCCCGACGTCTTCAACACCCTGCTTCAGGTGCTCGATGACGGCCGTCTGACCGACAACAAGGGCCGTACGGTCGATTTCAAGAACACGATCATCATCATGACCTCCAACGTGGGCAGCGATGTCATCCAGGACTATATTGCCAAAGGCAAGCCGATGGACAGCTGCCGCGAAGAAGTGATGGGCATCCTGAAGGGCTGTGTACGTCCCGAGTTCCTCAACCGTATCGACGAGATAATAATGTTCCAGCCTCTGAGCAAGGAGAATGTCCGCGACATCGTCAATATGCAGATATCCCAGATCAAGCAGAAGGTTCTGGAGAATGCCAATATCAGGCTGAGCATCTCGCCCGAGAAGATAGAGAAGCTCTGCGAAGAAGGTTACGACCCCGCATACGGCGCACGTCCCATCAAGAGGCTGCTCCAGAGAGAAGTCGTCGACCGCCTGGCCAAGGATATGCTTTCGGGCAAGGTCGTTCCAGGCATGGAGTACGTGCTGTGCTGACGCGCTGCTCCGGACAACATCAAAAAAGGTTGAAGCGTCTTGCTTCAACCTTTTTTGCTATTCGTGCCTTGCGAATCTCTGTTCGGCCAGGGCTTCGTATTTCGTACCCGGGCGGCCGTAATTCGCATATGGATAGATGGATATTCCTCCCCTGGGCGTGAAGAGGCCCAGTACCTCGATGTACTTGGGGTCCATCAGTGCGATCAGGTCCTTCATTATCGTATTGACGCAGTCCTCGTGGAATCCGCCGTGATTGCGGAAGCTCGTCAGATAGAGTTTGAGAGACTTGCTCTCCACCATCTTCACATCAGGGATATAGGAGATCCTGATCTCGGCGAAGTCGGGCTGTCCCGTGACTGGGCACAGCGTCGTGAACTCGGGGCAGTTGAAGCGTACCCAGTAGTCATTCTCCTGATTCTGGTTGACAAAAGCTTCCAGCAGTTCTGGAGAGTAGTCCATATGGTATGCGGTCTGATGACCGAGGGCGTTCAGGCCCTCTTTTTTCCTGTCTTCTGACATAATTAAATATCTCTTATCTTGAACGGGTTATACGAAATGTCACGGTCGTAGGTGTCGATATTCTCGTGCTTTTTGAGCTTCTTCACCAGCACTGTGGTCACAGGGAGTATCAGTATTTCGTAAAGGGTTTTTACCAATACCTGTGTCGCAATGATTCCGGCGATTCCGGCAAAGGGAAGACTGCCGGCAAACGCTATGGGATAGAAAATGATTGAATCGGCAAGTTCTCCTCCAAGAGAAGAAAGAATCGCCCTGCCTGCGAATCCCCTGCCGCTGGTGACCACCTTCATCTTCGACATTATGTAGGCATTGAACTGCGAGCCGCATATAAATGCCACCAGGGACGCCAGCGTCGTGCGGGGCACGAGGCCGAACAGGGTGTTGAAACTTTCGGCCACGGGAACGCTCTCCTCATAGAGAGGAGCCGGCAGCATAGTCACTATCTGCGCTGCAAGGGCAATGAATGCGCTCAACGCAAATCCCATCCATATCACCAGTCTTGCCTTGCGGAAACCGTAGACTTCGGTGAGGCAGTCGTTGATGATGTAGGATATGGGGAATATTATTACAGCTCCCGAAAGCTGGAGAGGAAGCGAGCCGACACGCCACAGGCGCGGTACGAAAAGGTTAGATGATACGAGGCAGACGCAGAACGCGACTGCAAGCCACAAAAAAGTGACGGAGAGCTTTTTCTGCTCTTCAGGTTGTTTTTCAGTCATGATTACTTGTTTTTATAGTGGTTCCAAGCACACTTGCGACGGGAACGCCCCGCCACTCGGCGGCAAAGATATAATTTTTTTTAATTTTGCCGTCGCAGCATTTACCATTATGGAACACCTCG
>JAGCFF010000150.1 GCA_017650285.1 Bacteroidales bacterium | reverse complement strand
TCCGAACTGTGGTATATGTTCAAGTCGCTGGACCGCGGCGACAGGCCTTTCACCAAGGCAGACTGGGATCTGGCCGAACACATCGTAAGCTGCTGGACCAATTTCGCCAAGACAGGAGACCCCGGCCTCAGCTGGAAAGCCTACACCACAGCCGCCCCCGAATTCATGGTCTTCGACCTCAGCGCCGACGGCACCAAGGACGCCTCCGCTATGGGAGCCCCCATCAAGCGTAACTAAGATTACAGCCTGAACGCAAGATATGTGATGGGTTTGCCTTCGGCGAGCCACATCTGCTCGTAGTAGGTCTTGACGCAGAGAATGTCGTCAGGGTCAGCTGCGCGTCCGCTGCCGTATATATCGGCATTGCACTCGAGAATCTCCAGATTCTGCTCCTTAGCCACTTCAATTGAATATTCGTGAAGCAGCACGCTGTCCGTCTTGAGATGGACGATCGCCCCCTTCTTGGTGAAACAGCGGTAACGGTCGAGGAACAGGGGAGAAGTCAGCCTCTTGCCCGGCTTCTTCGGCTGAGGGTCAGAAAAAGTAAGCCAAATCTCGCTGACCTCGTCCGGCCCGAAAGCAGACTTGATGAAATCGATGCGGGTGCGCAGGAAAGCCACGTTGCCGAGATTGTGCTCGGTAGCATATTTCGCACCCTTCCAGAGCCTCGCCCCCTTGATATCGATGCCGATGTAGTTGACGTCAGGATTGCGCTCGGCAAGCGCAACGGTGTATTCGCCGCGTCCGCAGCCAAGTTCAAGCACGATAGGGTTGCCGTTGTGGAAGACCTCCTCGTTCCATTTTCCCTTAACCGGGAAATTGCCAGCAAGCATATCGTCAGAAGACGGCTGCAGCAGGCATCCGAAGGTCTCGTTCTCCCGGAACTTGGCTAATTTGTTCTTTCCGCTCATCGTTTTTTTCCAGACGGACTGTAACTGAAGCCAAGAGAATGCAGGCCCGTGTAGCGCTCCGGCCTTGCGCTGATAGTCCAGCGGCCGTGGTCCACACTGGCCACGTCAAGACGCCAGGTCCATTCTATGTTGGCATTCCAGTTCTGTTCAATGTCGAATCGTGTATATTGGTCGTCCTTGGCCTGGGCTTCGGAATGATACAGGGGAAAGACAACAGTGTCGCGATAGGTGAAGCCGGCGGGCGAAACAGCCTTGATGAACAGCTTCAGGTTGTCGGATTCGATCTGCCCCAGGTCATAGCGGCAGCTGAAGAAGGTAGAATAGGACACGGCCGAGTCCATATCGAACTGGAAGACCGCCTCCTTGACGCCGTCCGGGTCCAGAACGGCATACTGATAGCGCTCCTGGGGCCTGGTGCAGGCCGCCAGCAGCAATATTGCGAGCAGTATGATGTAACTATTTCTCCTCCTTCTGCCCATGGTGCCCATTATGCCTGTGGCCTTTGCGCCTTCTCTTACGCTTGCTCTCGTCGAAACGGGTGATGCTCTCGTCGCCGGCAGCGCTGATGAATGCGGTCTCAGGCTCCTTCTCGGTTTCGGGAGCGCGGTATCCCTGGAGAGAGTCAGGCTTGATTCCCTTGCGGTTAAGCGCCTGTATGGCCCTTACCCTGTCGGCAGTGAGAGGGAAGATATTGGTCATATTGCCCTTCTCATAGGAGAACCACATCACTCCTGAAAGAATGTCGGTCTTCACCAGCCAGGCACTGCCGTCCTTGAACTCGAGCGGCTCCCTGACCACGGGAAGCTTGCTCTGAGCATCGATGTAGGTCGAAGCTTCGTAGTTGATGCAGCATTTGAGCTTGCTGCACTGGCCGGCCAGCTTCTGGGGATTGAGCGAAAGATCCTGGCAGCGGGCAGCCTGGGTGGTGATGGAGTTGAAGTCCGCCATATAGCAGGAGCAGCACAGCGGCCTTCCGCAGACTCCGATGCCACCGATGAGGCCGGCTTCCTGCCTTGCTCCGATCTGCTTCATCTCGATGCGGATGCCGAATTCAGCAGCAAAATCCTTGATGAGCTGTCGGAAATCCACCCTTTCGTCGGCGATATAATAGAAAATGGCCTTGGTGCCGTCGCCCTGGAACTCCACGTCGCCGATTTTCATCTCGAGGCCGAGACGGGCGGCGAGCTGGCGCGAGCGGATCATCGTCTTGTGCTCCCTCGCTATGGCTTCCTGCCAGCGCTCGATGTCGAGGATCTTGGCCTTGCGGTAGATCTTCTTGAATTCGTAGGTAGAAGGGTCGATATGGTGACGTGCCATCTGGAGTGCTACGATGGGACCTTCCAGACTTATGATGCCGACGTCGTGGCCGTATGCGGCTTCCACCACCACGATGTCACCGACCTTCAGGATGAGGCCGGAAGTGTTGCGGTAGATGCCTTTGTGAGTGTTCTTGAACCGGACTTCGAAAAGGTCCTTGTAGTTGTCGGAGGGGATTCCGTTAAGCCAGTTGAAAGCCGCAAGCTTGCAGCATCCAAGCTTGTAGCCGATCAGCAGCTCGTTGTCCTCAGTCCTCTCGACCGTGCAGGCTCTCGAACAATCATATGTCTTGCTCTTTTCCATTGTCAGATATATAAATAAAACCTGTTGCAAAGGTCGACGAACGTCAGCTTGGCGTTGACGTTGCTTTCGATTGCCGACAGTGCGGTGTCCAGGCTTGCAAGAGCCTTGCGGTAGAAGTCCTTCTTTATCGAGGCGGCATACCGTTCGAGGTGCTCATATTCGCCAGACAAGGCGAATGATATCTGCGGGACACCGTTTGCAAACATAAATATTTTCCGGATATAATTCTCGGCGTAGAGGCAGAAATCTCTCTGTTTCTCGCGGCCGGGCGTGGTCAGGGCGTCAGCTATGGCCAGCAGTTTGGTGAGGTTGTGCTCCAGGGCGGCGTCGAGCAGCTCCCGGATGTCCGAGGCGTATTCGACGGAGATTTCCTCCTCGCGGAGCAGTTTGAGGGCAGTGCCGTAGCTTCCCCTGGAAGCCCGGGCTGCGACCATCGCGTGGTCGGCATCGGCCTGTTCTTCGCGGCACAGCATATCGCAGATGTCTTCAGGCGTGTCCGGTTGCAGCCTGATGATCTGGCATCTGGAGAGGATGGTGGGCAGCAGCTTGTCGGGCTTGTGGCAGACAAGGAAGAAAAACGTGCCCTGCGGAGGCTCTTCAAGAAGTTTGAGCAGCTTGTTGGCAGCCTCTGCGTTCATCTTCTCGGCAAGGTAGATTATCATCACCTTGAACTCTGACTCGTAGGGCTTGAGCGAAAGCTTCGAGATGATGTCCTTCGCTTCGTGTACCGAAATGTTGCCCGCCTTGTTCTCAAGGCCGATGGCGTCGAACAGGTCCTGCTCGTCGAAATAGGGGTTGGTGAGCACCAGCTGTCGGAATCCGTCGAGGAAATAGTCCGAGATGGGGTGCTTCTTCTCCGATTCGGCGAGCGAAGAGGTGGCCGCGACGGGGAAGACGAAGTGCACGTCGGGGTGGATCAGCTTGCCGTGCTTGTGGCAGCTGTTGCACACTCCGCAGCTGTCCCCTCCGCTGCGGTCCTTGCAGTTGATGTATTGGCTCAGCGCCAGCGCAAAAGCAATCGCGCCCATCCCTTGTTCTTCGACAAAAAGGAGGGCGTGACCCATTTTTCCGCCATCGACCATTCCGGTCAGATTGGCTTTCAGGGCTTCATTGCCGTGTATCTGCGCAAACTGCACGAGCCTAGACTGTCATTATCTCTTTCTCCTTGGCTGCGAGAATCTCGTCAACTTTCTTGGTGAAGTTGTCGGTCTCTTTCTGAACGGCCTCTTCGCTGTCTTTCTCGACATCCTCGGGAAGTCCGTCTTTCTGCAGCTTCTTGAGAGCGTTGATGGCGTCGCGGCGCACGTTGCGGATGCTTACCTTGGCAGTCTCGCCTTCGGTCTTGGCCTTCTTCACCAGGTCGCGGCGGCGGTCCTCGGTGAGGGCCGGAACGTTGATGCGGATCACCTCGCCGTTGTTCTGGGGAGTGAAGCCGATATTGGCGTCCATAATAGCCTTCTCGATGGGAGCGATCATATTCCTCTCCCAAGGCTGGATGAACATGGTCTTCGCGTCAGGCACCGAAATGCTGGCAACCTGGGGTATGGGGGTCATAGTGCCGTAGTAGTTCACCAGAACGTTGGCGAAAACTGCGGGATTGGCCTTGCCGGCGCGGTAGGTCTTGAGTTCCTCGTCGAGGTGGGTCACCGCGTCCTGCATCTTCTTCTTGCTGTCGTCGAGGACAGCTTTAGCTTTCTCAATCATAGTGGTATTGTGTTTATTATTTGTTGCTTACTACGGTTCCGATGTCCTTGCCCTCTACAACAAGGGTCTCGAGCGAACCTTCTTTGGTCATATTGAAAACTATGATGGGCATATCGTTTTCGCGGCAGAGGGTGAACGCTGTGCTGTCCATCACTTTGAGTCCGTCGGCAATGGCTTTGTCGAACGTGAGGGTGGTATACTTCTTTGCGTCCGGGTTCTTGGCAGGGTCGCTGTCATAGACTCCGTCGACCTTGGTGCCTTTCAGCAGGGCGTCGGCCTTGATCTCGCAGGCGCGGAGGGCAGATGCCGAGTCGGTGGTGAAGAAAGGATTGCCGGTGCCGCCTCCGATGATGGCCACTCCGCCTTTCTCCATAAACTCCACGGCTTCGTCACGCCTGTAATACTTCGCCATAGGCTCCATGGGGGTCGAGGTGAACACCTCGGCAGGAACGCCGGCCTTCTTGATGAAGATGGACAGGGCGATGCTGTTGATGACCGTGGCAAGCATTCCCATCTGGTCGCCGCGCACGCGGTCGAAACCCTGCTGGGTGCCGGCCAGGCCGCGGAAGATGTTGCCGCCGCCGATGACGATTGCAACCTGCACGCCGCTGCGCACTACCGATGCGATCTGGGATGCGTAAGATGTCAGTATAGGCTCATCGAGACCTTGTCCGTCCGGCCCGCCGATGGCTTCGCCGCTGAGCTTGAGAAGTATTCGTTTGTATTTCATAGCCGTTGAGTTATCAAACAAAAATAATGAAAATTCTTCTAATAGAAAACAGGCGCTAATCGCAGGCAAGCACTGACATTTCGCAGGCTTTGCAGTCGAAGGCGAGTTTCAGCCGGCGGCCGTTGTTCACCAGGAACAGCGGCTCCCTGGCACCGGGCTTTCCGCCCTGCTTCGGACAGAGGCCGAGTTCATAGCGGATGCAATATTTGCTGCGCATCAGCACTCCGTCCTCAGCCTTCCTTTTCTGCGGGGGCAGAGGGGCTTCGGTGGGCTTGAAAGCGGTGCGGGTGGCTGCCATTATGCTGCCCATCCTTTCGTCGAGCATCGCTGCCAGCTCGCGGCGGAACCCGTTGAGCACGGAAAGCGGGTAGAAGCGCACGTCCGTGTCGTCGACCGACATCACGTGGAAGGAGTAGACACCCGCGCGTTTGCCCAGCTGCCTGCGGATGTTGTCCACTGCGCTGGCGATGTTGAGGGCAGGGGGATAGTCTCCCCTGATGTCGAGGGTGACGGATGCTCCGGCCGCACTGACTGCGGTGATGGAGTCGGCGGAGAAGTCGACCATCACGTCTACCAGGCGCTGGGGACTGTCGCTGCGCAGCTGCTTCTCGAAGGCGATGTTGTAGTTGCGCCAGATTTCCTGGCCTGTCCTGAGCCCTTCGGAAGATTTGATCTCGATGCGCCTGCCGGTGCATCTGTCGGCGCGGAAGCCTGTCTGCTCTCCGTTGTCGGAAACTGTGCACAGGCCGTCTCCGTTGCTGACCGCTGCCGTGCCGTCAAGTTCTATCCAGCCATCGCCCAGGGCGGTGATGCGGCCGACATATTCGCCTTTCGACTTGGTGTTGTCGCCCGACAGCC